>JAILBQ010000032.1 GCA_024680815.1 Lachnospiraceae bacterium
GCCGTAGCAGAGCGGAGGCCGGGCTACATTTTCTGCCTTGAAAAGCAGAAGTTAAAAGGATTATAATTGGGAAAGGTTTGAACACCAAACACATCCAGGGGATCTCTACCCGATTAAATCCTACAGTAAATTTACGCCGCCAAAACTTTAAAATCTATTGGTTTTTGGAGAAATACGTGATAAGATTTATTAAAATTATTATATATGATATCCTCTGAGGATAAAACCCTTGAGGACAGCTTTGCCTCGAAGGATGTAATTATTTCCGGTTTGTTTATGGAACACCTCCTGTCGAGAGCAATCTTACAGGAGGTATTATTATGAAGAAGAAAAGTAGGTTTTTAAGTTTGCTGCTTGTTGGTGTGATGGTTTTTGCACTCGCCGCATGCGGAAAAGGAAAGAAGTCGTCGGATCCTTCTGATTCCAACCAGACTGCAGAGCAAAGTTCAACTCAGGTGCCCGATAATGCAAAGAGCGATGATAACAGTGAAACAGGCTCAGTTCAGTCCGGTGACCAGATGACAGTGCCTGCAAAGCTGACAGGAAAGCTTAATCTCATTGAGCTTGACGACAGAGATCCCTCCATTCTGCGTGGTGTACGGATCATGGGGAACTGCGCAGGGTCTGAGGAGGATATCAATGGAAAAGAGTCATCTCTTGATGATGTCCGGTGTGTATTTGAGCTTAATGAATGGGTGGAATTCTATCCTGACATAGATAAAGAGTATGGATTGCGCGTCTGGATCATAGAGCATCGTGACGATCATGAATATTATAAGACATGTAAGTTTTCCGATCTGATGCCCGGTTTCGCGGGATATTGTGATCTTCATTATCCGGTTGACGAAGAGAACCCTGATGAATGGTGCTGGGGTAGTTTTTATCTGAATCCGGATGATCATGGTGCAGGTTATTATGATTTCGTCTTTACTTATGATGGCAAAGCTATTGCAACCCTTGTGACACGTTTCTATAATGATGGCGAGATAAGAGATAAGTCCGGTTCTGAACTTGAATCTCTCATGCATGAGTAGGTGTCAGCACAGAGGAGATAGTTATGTCTGAGAATCGCTTCATACAACTTGTACAGGATAATGACGGGTTTGAGTTCTATCAGGCCTTTCAGGATGATGTCGACCATGTCTTTGGCGGTAAGGGTGATACCTATTGGTATACCATCATAAAGAAGGGAAAGGTTGTTGAGTCATATACAGGAAAGCAGGAAGGCGATACCTGGGAGGATACATACATCAAAGGTACGAAGTCGAAATCCATGACGCCGGGCAGCACAATTCAGCTTATAGAAGAAAAAGCATATCTTATGCAGGATGAGAAATGGGTTAAGGATAGAAAAGGGAAGCTGATCGAAGATTCCCACCCCCATTACCACTATGTATATGGCTTTGGCGATAAGGGATTGGATGTTTCCGCCCAATACGGCGTTACCATTGCGTATTCAGATATTAAAGATACTTCGACGGGCTTTCACCTGAGATATGTCTATGTCGGAGATGAAGTTGAACTTCCATAAAACAATTAAGAAGAATATTATTTTGAGAAGAGTCGAGAAATCGGCTCTTTTCTTTTGCGATAAAAAGGCCAAAACCAGACGCCCTTTTTTTGCTCCGGGATATGTTATCATTGATATGAGAAAAAGGAGCCGGGCAGGATTGATATGCCGATCGGAACTTCTTTCAACGATGTTGACAATGGTAGCATGGTTCTCCGATTTGATAAGGTTGAGAACGAAGTATCCCTCGGGATCAATATGGGATCGTTTGCAGAAGATACGGGTCTCGCATAGAAAAAGACGATAGACGATGATCCCGGTTATGAATGGGATATTAAAGTTCAAGACATAGGACTGCAGCTCAAAGAAAAGGAAGGGTATTTAAAAGAATACAACGCCCGTAATCTGACACGGACAGATAAACGTGAGGATTATCCCGAACTTTCCGATGAAAATTTTGCGAATTTCAGGGCGGTTTCAGTACCGGGAATAAAAAAAGATCTTCTTTACCGCAGCAGCTCTCCGCTTGATCCTTTGATTGGAAGAAATGAATATGCGATGGCTGCAATGGAGAAAGCGGGGATCAGATCCGTTGTGAATCTGCAGGATTCGGAAGATCATATGAAAGAATACGAGACTTATCCAGACAGCTATTACAGCGGATGTGCTGTGGTCAACCCCGAAATGAATTATGATTTCCTGTCGCCGGAGTTTGGTGAATTCGTAAAAAAATCTGTTGTTTTTCTTACGGAAAATGAGGGTCCGTATCTGATCCACTGCAGAGAAGGAGGCGGTGGGCAGAGGGTTTTTGTTCCTTATTACCTTAATTGCACCGGCATAATCACCGGTCTTTATCATGGCTATATATCCCGGTACATCCACATGAGCCGGACACAAAGTGACACATGGAATCGTCTGACCCATATTTTCCACGCAGCGCCTTCTGCTGATGTGGCTTTCGTATTCATCAGCAAACTCATTCAGAGAATCAAGTATCAGGTTTGCGCCTACTATTCCTACTGCACAATCGGAGGTCTCTGCGATCATGCGGCATTTTTGTGCGATTGTCCCTATCACACTCTCATCTGCCTTCCCGCCTATAACGGTTCCCAACAGATAATCCACTTCTGTGAGCCCATCCCTGCAGGGTACGCATTTGCCGCAGGACTGATTCATCGATATCTGTAACAGCGACCTGTACAGAACAAGCGGACACATCCCGGGCGGATATGATGTCATCCTTGCTCTGAACTTGCGGAGAACAATGTCCGTGCGGTCGTTGATACTGCCTTTTCCGGTTAGTCTCTCCATCTTAATCCCCATAAAGAATTTCCAGTTACTTGTGTGCCTTCTTACTGATATTGTACCAAATCTCCGGTGCGATGGCTATCTCCACGTAACGTATCTCTCTGACAATCCGCACATCAAAATATTATGCGCATTCAAAGCCTTTGGCAAATATGTTATTATAAGAAATAATCTTTTTTTTAGGAGAGTGCTGTTTGAAAAAGTTCAACATTACATTATCGGGTCTTGTAATGACAGGGATAATTCTCCTGACGGGATGTCCCTTTAAGGGACCCCAATATACAGAAGAAGCGCTAACCGGCTTTGAGAATACGGGGATTGAGGCAATGGATGAATGGCTGCAGGAACGATATCCCGAAGGCAGGGTTATCGAAGCAGAGCCGTATATATTCATGTATCCAAGCGGCCCCTCATATCTTACGGATTTTGTAACCGGAACCATATTTGATGGTGAGAGAGAAAGAGGTTTTTCGATAAATGTGACCGATGGAAATGTGACGCTTGAGCCGGATGAGGATATGTGGGATTCGTTTTCGGAGTGTGCAAAGGAAATCTACCTCGAAAGCCTTGACTTCGATCCGGATTGTGAAGTAAGTGATTTCAACGCAAATATCATATTTGATACAGTTGCGCAAAACACCGGGAGCGGAAGCTGGGGAGACTCGGACTTTATAGCCACCGGCCTTCCCGGGGACATTGTTGTGAATAACGAAGATGTTGAGGCGTTTGTCCGTAACCCTGACAGGGGCTATACTATTAATGTGAATGGCCGGGTAAGGGTTGATGACAACCAAAAGCTTTCAGACTATACCAGAGATGATCTTCTTGCCAGGGCTGAACGCTGGGATTTGAATTACGGAGATCTCCATGCGGGAAATACGAACGAAACCATGAGCATAGGCAGATATGAGCGCCGGGATTATGATGAGTGGGAAGGAAGAAAGGTATGGACGAGAACGATGTACCGCATCGAAGAGAAGGAGGATGGCGTTTTCAAAACTAAAATATATGAACCGGATGTCAAAAAGCTGGCAAGCCTGATCAGGACAGAAAAAGGATATCAGATTAAGTGCGCCGATGACTTACAGATGCTGGAATTCAACCTCTATGTACAGGGAGATGATGAGCTGTTGGATCATGAGTATAACCTGGTGAGGCAGGATATGTCCCGAAAGGTTCATTGGGTTGAGCGGGATGACGGATGGACTCTTGAAAATGAAGATGGTGGCCTGGTCAGGTTTTATGCCACAGCCGACCTGGTTATCCGAGAGTGAGATATTACGACCGGTTTTCACCAGCCTGCACGGTTCGTTTGAGGACGGTTGCCACGGCGAGATCCCCAAGGACATTAACACAGGTTGCACCCATATCCGCCAGGGTATTTACGGAGATGTAGACTCCCAGGATCTGCTGCAACGGTATACCCGCTATAGGGGCGAGAGCCGCAAAAGCGGCAATGGCGCCTCCGGGAACCCCCGGAGTACCGATAGAGAGCAGGACGTTGCAGGCAAGGATCGTCACCATGGTCCCTACCGAAAGCTCGATGTTGAGAGCGGAAGCGAAAAACGTGATCATAAACGACATCACAATAGAAACCGCGTCCATATTAATTGTGGCTCCCAGCGGTATAACCAGCGAGGAAACCTCTTCCGGGACGCCGATGTTTTCAGTCGCGCATTTGATCGAAAGGGGGATTGTCGCATTGGAGGAGCAGGTGGAAAATGCGTTCAGGGCAGCGGGAGCGACGTCCTTAAAGAAACGTACGGGACTGTATTTTCCGAACAGCTTAACTATCCCGCCGTATATTATGATGGCGTAGAGCGCGTATGTCACATAGAGGGCGATCATAACCTGGGCGAGCTGGATCATTGTATCCTTCCCGTTCGTATACATCACGGTCGCGATGCAGCAGAATACTCCGACAGGAGTGCAAAGCATGACTTTTCCCACCACATAGATCGAAATCTCGTTTACGGCCGAACATAAAGTGACAAAGGGCTTTGCCTTTTCCTTCAGGGCCAGACAGGCCAGACCGATTATTACGGAAAAGGCCAGGACCTGAAGCATGTTTCCATCGGTGAAAGCGGAAAAGGGATTCCCCGGAATGATGTTTTCCAGTGTGTCTACCAGCCCGTTAAAGGTTGCGGCTTCCACAACTGTATCGGTGGCTGTGATGCTTGCGCCCTGCCCGAGATGGAGGAGCCGCGGCAGGATCAGTCCCAGGCCGGAAGCGACGGCGGTCGTCCCGGTAAACCATAGGAGCGAAAGGAGGCCTATCTTTCCGGTCTTTGAGATACTTCCGATCCCCATGATGCCCATAATAAGGCTGCAGAAGACCAGCGGGTAGATCATCATCTTCAATGCCGACATATATATCGACGCAACCACGGAAAGCGGCATATAGAGCCATTCCGGCATTATCAGCCCGACTATGATTCCGAAAACCAGCCCGCACGTGATCCATAAGGTAAGGTTGCCTGCTTTTTTCATGGGGATATTCCTTTCAGTTCCTTAAGAATTATTTCTTACTACTATACTGATATATTCGCAGACCGTCAAATTTCTTAAGGAGCTTCAGCATACTGTTGAAAAACTGTCTGTCTTTGTCTTTCTCGGTTTTACTTAAAGACTGATAGCGGCTTAGGATCTGTTCACGGGTCTGCTGTCCGTCTGTCGCAAGACGGTGGCAGCGCAGCTGTTCCCGAAGCATTATGCGGTAAGAAGCTTCATCAACACCCTCCGGAACACTTACACGTTCATAAAGGTCGCCCTGCTTCCAGCCCATTGCCTGATGTTCCAGCACCCACCGCTCATGCTCCATTGGTGACAGAATGTCGATCTGATCTTCGGTAAATTCCGTAAGCATATCAAAGTCTACCGGACGATCCGTATAGAAACAATGAATAGCATTTAAATATCGGCTGAAGCTTCTGACCTGATGGATGTTGAATAACTTATATTCCAACGATAACGCATCGAATCCGGAGTTCAGGGACTCTTTATCTGCAAGGTCTTCTTCTACTTCAAAGGAATTGCGCGCATTCAGTGCTATCGCAAAGTCATGCATATGCATAAAACTTCCGTTGGAAAGATATGCATGCTTGCTTCCTCTGTTGACCGGTGCCGTAGCACATACGACGGTCAGGGGAGAATCGGTGATATCGACTATTTCTTCAATGTTCCTGATAAAGCTTTTATTGTCGTCCGCCATATCACTGTAGGCTTTGAGCCTGGGCGCGTTGCCGTCTTTTCCGGATTTCTTCCATTCCACATAGGACCACAGATACCTGTCTATCTTGTCCTGTTCTTCTTCGTCGTAAAATATCTTGCAAGGATACGGTCATCGGAAAAATCAAATTCCACCGCCATGGGATAGAGCTTATTTCTGAGGAGTATCTCCGGCAAATTTGTCCACGGCGGTTCTTACCCTCTTCATTATCATATCCGGCGTATCTTCAGGATTGACTTCGGACAATACAGCTTCAAGCCTTTCCTCTCCAAATAAAGTTCCGTCTGAATCATTGGCTTCGGGAACCTTTTCTGATCCTCCGGGGATAAGGAAGAGGCCTCCTCCGGGGTGATATCTGCGGATTCTTTTTCGGAAAGGGCTTTAAGGATATCGTCTATATTACCCTTATCGTCCATCCTGCCATCCTCTGTAACCAGGTCAGCAGCATTATCTTTCCAGTAATCCATGAGCCAGGTTATGGTTCTGTACCTTTTCAGGTCATCTGAAAGCGCGGACATATAGCGGGTGAACATGGTGATATTATTGGACAGTGAAGTTGAAAACGAAGACATGGTCACCATATTTCCCACAGCGATGATGACGAGTGTAAAGAGGATTATTATCACCAATCCTATCTAGATCAGGATTTTATGATTTTTGTTTGATGTTTTTGCCATATAATCATGCCTCTTAAATCATTTCGCTTACTGTTCAAGCCTTTGGCAGGAACTGTGAGCATTATCATATTATTAATGGTTATTCGTCAAAAATAGTGGGTAACCATTGATCCCTCCCCGGGAGGGTAGTTGTGTGACATATGGATGTCAAGGGAGCTTCGCTCCACTTCGTGGAAA
>JAILBQ010000082.1 GCA_024680815.1 Lachnospiraceae bacterium
TAAATTTGAAAGAACCAAGCCGCACGTAAACATTGGTACGATCGGCCACGTCGACCATGGTAAGACGACCCTTACGGCCGCCATCACTTCTGTTCTGGCTGAGAGAGCCGGCGGTACGGCTGTTGCTTTCGACCAGATTGACAAGGCGCCGGAAGAGAAGGCTCGTGGAATCACGATCTCGACCGCTCACGTTGAGTACGAGACTGAGAATCGTCACTATGCTCACGTTGACTGCCCCGGACACGCTGATTATGTTAAAAACATGATCACCGGTGCTGCGCAGATGGACGGCGCGATCCTCGTTGTTGCTGCAACGGACGGCGTTATGGCTCAGACCAGAGAGCACGTTCTGCTTGCCCGTCAGGTTGGTGTGCCTTATCTTATTGTTTTCCTGAACAAGTGCGATATGGTTGATGATGAGGAGCTGATCGAGCTTGTTGAAATGGAAGTTCGTGATCTTCTTAATGAATATGAGTTCCCGGGAGATGATATTCCCATCATCCGCGGCTCCGCTCTGAAGGCTCTGGAAGATCCCAAGTGCGAATGGGCCGACAAGGTCATGGATCTTATGAAGGCCGTTGACGAGTATATCCCGACTCCCGAGCGTCCGAAGGACAAGGATTTCCTTATGCCTGTTGAGGACGTGTTTACGATTACAGGTCGTGGAACAGTTGCTACCGGCCGTGTAGAGCGCGGAACCATCCATCTTAACGATCCCGTTGAGATCGTCGGTATTCGTGAGGAGACCAAGTCCACGGTTGTTACGGGTATTGAAATGTTCCGTAAGCTCCTGGATGAAGGCGAGGCCGGAGACAACATCGGCGCCCTTCTCCGCGGCGTTGACCGTAAGGATATTGAAAGAGGACAGGTTATTGCTAAGCCCGGTACGGTTACCTGCCACACAAAGTTTACGGCTCAGGTTTACGTCCTGACCAAGGATGAAGGCGGACGTCATACCCCTTTCTTCAATAACTACAGGCCTCAGTTCTATTTCAGAACGACGGACGTGACCGGCGTCATCAATCTTCCTCAGGGCACTGAGATGTGCATGCCTGGAGATAACGTTGAGATGTCCATCGAGCTCATCCATCCCATCGCCATGGAGCAGGGTCTTACCTTTGCTATCCGTGAAGGCGGACGTACGGTTGGCTCGGGCAGAGTTGCTTCCATCGTGGAATAATAATTACAGATCATCGGTAATAATTAAGGCTTCCGGAAATTGTTTCCGGAAGCCTTTTTTACACAGGGCCGAGAAAGGAATTATTCCGGCTAAAGCCCGGAAATGTCAGAACACTCCGAGATGCTCCAGCAGGATCTTTATTCCTATGCCTATAAGTATGATACCTCCCAGCAGTTCGGAAAAGCTCCGGTATTTTTCACCGAAGCGGGAGCCGATGAAGACACCGAAGGCGCTTATCATGAAAGTACAGACACCGATGAAAAGCACCGCAAATGGAAGGCTTATTGAGAGAAAGGCGAAGGTTATTCCCACGGCAAGAGCGTCGATGCTTGTGGCGATTGCGAGCAGCAGCATTTCCGCGGCTCTGAAGCCGGTTCGCACCTTCTCTTCCCGGCCGAAGGATTCACGTATCATGTTTCCGCCGATTAAGGCCAGCAGAAAAAAAGCAATCCAGTGATCAAACTTTTCGATATAGTGCACAAAGAGACTTCCGCAGAAATACCCGATTACAGGCATCAGGGCCTGGAAGAAGCCGAACCAGATGCCGACCACGGCGGCGTTTTTCCAGGAAAAATGTTCCTGTTCAAGACCCTTGCAGACCGCCACGGCGAAAGCGTCCATGGACAACCCGACCGCAAGTAGAAACAAAGACAATAAATCCATAAAAGTTTCCTATAAAGCCATGCGATAGATGTTTTCCACGTCGGAGGCGCTTAAAGGACGGATACGGGAGAGCTTTATCGTGTCATTTACCGTGGCGTCCTGTGCCAGAAGCCGGATTTCCTCGTTTCCGAAGACCTCTTCCCCAAGTCCCAGGAGAGAGATGGGCATGCCGATTTCCCGGAAGAAATCATCCGTGGCGTAGATTCCCGCCATTGCTGCCTCTTCAAGCCCCTTCTTCCGGATTCCCCAGACATTTCGCGCGTATTTTGCAAACCTGTCCGGCGCATCCTCATAAAGATATCTTGCCCAGGCTGACCAGACAGCAGTCAGGGTAGCGCCGTGGGTATAGTTGTAACGGCCGCTGAGGGGCATGCCGATTTTATGGACGGAAAAATCCCTTCCCCTTCCACATTCGGTAAGATTGTTGTGGGAAAGGCTGGAAGCCCAGAGTATTTCAGCCATGGCGTCATAGTTATGCGAGTCCTTCAGGAGAATGCGGGCATTACGTACTACGGTGCGCAGAAGCCCTTCCGCGATTTCGTCTGTGAGCTCACATTTGATCCCGGGAATAAAATAGCGCTCCATCGTGTGCATCATTATGTCCGCCACCCCGGCGAACAGCTGGTAAGGGGGGACGGTAAAGAGGAGCTCCGGATTCAATATGGCAAAGGCGCAACGGTTAAACGGAGTGTTGAGTCCTTTTTTCCAGGGAATGTCCTCGTTTGTCAGAACGGCGGAATCACTCATTTCGCTACCGGCAGCGGCTATTGTTAAGACCGCTCCCACAGGGAGAGATTTTAAAAGTGTGAAGCGCTCTGTCCAGATATCCCAGAGTGAGACTCCCGGATTGGCTGCTCCGTGGGCAATGCCCTTGGCCGTGTCAATCACGCTTCCGCCTCCGACGGCAAGGATAAAATCAGCCTTGAAATCCGTTGCGAGGCGCACGCCCTCCTCTGCATGTTTCAGAGTGGGATTTGCCCTGGCGCCGCCGAACTCCGCATAGGCAACCTTTGATGCATCAAGGGATTCCCTGACTCTGGATAAAAGACCGGATTTAACCGCGCTGCCGCCGCCGTATACAACAAGAACTCTTGTGCCTCTGTGCCTTTTTACGGCGAGTCCGGCTTTCTGCTCCGTGCCTCGCCCGAAAATAACCTCGGTTGGTGTCCACTGTATGAAATTATCCATGCTGTTTTCCTTTCCGAATGCTTTATATAAATAAATCCTCTTCAAGCACCTGGATCTCCAGGTAGTCGAAGTTTATTTCCTCCACGAAAGAATCCCTGCGGAAACGCGTACGGGCAATACGGGCGAATTCCCGCTCGTTGGCTTTGAGCCAGATCGGATGGGGCAGATCAAAGGACGCGCAGGCTCTGTCAAGGGCATGAAGCACCTTGTGTGTTCTGGTGTCCCCTGTTTCGTCGTTTATGACAAGCTCTTTAACCGTCCGGTTATTGCTGATTTCCCTGAACCAAAGTCGCATGAGGACATTCTACCATATTGATCCCGCGGAAAAAAGTCCGATTATGAATGGTTCAGAGCTTTCGCAGTGTCGTTGTCGGTTGAAAACAGGCTATGATTGTGATATCGTAAGTAAGTATTGAATTCAGACTTCGGAGGTGTATGGTGCCGGGTTTATTGTTTTTAATCTTTTTTCCGTTTCTGATGGCTGTCCTGACATATTATACAAAAGATGAAAGAAAAAGGACGGCGCTGGTTATAGGCGGCAGTATTGTAATTATGGCGGTGGATATTATTTTTGTGGCCGGATGCTATAAACAGGGCACCTCTGATTTTCCACTGACGTTTGTATACAGGGCACATCTTGCGGATTTTTTCATCATGCTCTGCGAAGTGTTTCTGGTGGGAGTTGTATCCTACCTATCCGTAAAATATAAAAAGTATTACTGCATTCTGCTTTCTCTTATAGGGACGGTTCCGGTACTGGTACTGGATATTTCAAAAATGATCTCCGGAAGCGTTCCCGAGTCGGAGCATATTCTGATTGACAACATAACGCTGATTATGTGTGTTATTATCGGCGTTGTCGGAGGAATCATATGCATCTATGCCACGGGCTATCTTCACGATTATCATGAGCACCATACGGATGTGGAAAATCGTGCCCCGTATTTTCAGGCTCTGCTTTTTGTGTTCATCGGGGCGATGTTCGGGCTTGTTACTTCGGATAATCTCTCCTGGATATTCTTCTTCTGGGAAATCACCAGCGTGACCTCGTTCCTCCTGATAGGCTATCCCCGCTCGGAGGAATCTGTGACCAATTCCTTCAGGGCTCTCTGGATGAATCTTCTCGGAGGCTGCGGATTTACATTTACAATTCTTTTCTGCTGGTATATGTATGAGTCGGAAAATCTGTCCGAGCTTTTGGAGCTGGGAGCGGATATGCCCGGTATAATTATCCCGGTGGTGCTGCTTTCCTTTGCGGCACTGACAAAGAGCGCCCAGATGCCGTTTTCAAGGTGGCTTCTGGGGGCCATGGTTGCGCCCACTCCTTCTTCCGCCCTTCTGCATTCCGCCACTATGGTTAAGGCCGGAGTGTATCTTCTGATACGGCTTTCTCCTCTTATGGACGGAAATCTTTCAGGCATAATGATTACAACTATCGGCGGCTTTACCTTTTTTGCCAGCTCACTTCTGGCAATATCGGTCAGCGACGGGAAAAAGGTTCTGGCCTATTCCACAATTTCCAACCTGGGACTTATTACCGCCTGTGCGGGGGTCGGGCATACTGAAGCGGTATGGGCGGCCGTGATGCTTCTGATTTTCCACGCGGTTTCAAAATCACTTATGTTTCTGGCGGTGGGTGCCGTCGAAAATTCCACAGGCAGCCGTGACATAGAGGATATGCACGGGCTTATTATAAAGCTGCCGAAGCTTGCCTTTGTTATGATTGTCGGAATCTGCGGCATGTTTCTTGCTCCCTTCGGAATGCTGGTTGCGAAATGGGCGGCGCTTAAGGCCTACCTGGATTCCAACAATATTCTTCTCGTGGTGTTCCTTGTGTTCGGCTCGGCTACAACGCTGTTTTACTGGGGGAAATGGCTGGGGAAGCTGTTTGCCTATATGCATCAGTCCGAACGCTTAAGGGGCAATGTTCATAAGTCGGAATGGGGAGCCATATATCCGCTGACTGGTCTGGTTATTGCTCTGTGCGTACTGTTTCCTGTGGTAGGGCGCTGCCTTATCCAGCCCGAGCTTGCCTATATGTTCGGAGAAGAGATAGGAGCCGTGATTAACGCCGATGATATCCGTATTATGTTTATGATGCTGATGATGATCGCCATTCTGCCCGTTATGACCTGGATTCTCTCCCGGCGCAACAGGGAGAAGATGACAATGGCCTATATGGCAGGAGTCAACGCGGGAGACGACAGGCATTATATCGATTCCTTCGGAGGAGTCCGGCCGTTATATTTATCCAACTGGTATATGGACTATTTTTTCGGGGAAGGAAAGATACTTAAACCCTCACTTTTCATCGCCGCCGTGTTTCTCGTGTCCATAATGATTCTGTCCATCGGAGGTGCGTTATGAGTTTCCAGCAGGTGATCTACCCTTCACTGGCCTTTATCCTTCTGGCACCGGTGGTGGGGCTGGTTTTTTCGGGATACGACAGGGTTCTTTCCTCGAGGATGCAGGGCAGGCAGGGACCGCCTTTTTTACAGCCCCTCTATGATATAGTAAAGCTGTTCAATAAGGAGGCGACAGTGGTTAACCGGGTCCAGACGGCCATGGTTATCGCCTTTCTTATCTTCTCGGTTTTTACGGGCTGTATTTTTTTCGTGGGAAGTGATCTGCTTCTGGTGTTTTTCGCCCTGACGCTGGCCGAGGTATTCCTTATGCTGGCCGCCTGCTCCACAAATTCACCCTATTCATCCATGGGGTCGCAAAGAGAGCTATTGTCCATAATGGCGTATGAACCAATGACACTTTTAACCGCCATCGGTTTTTATATGATAAGCGGAAGCTTTAATGTCTCGGAAATAATAAACAGGGATGTGCCGGCTATAGTAGAGTTGCCCGGGATGTTCGCGGGCTTTGTATTTATTCTTATAATAAAATTCAGGAAATCCCCCTTTGACCTGTCTACCTCCCATCATGCCCACCAGGAGATGGTAAAGGGTGTTACACAGGATATTTCCGGAAATGTTCTGGGTATTATGGAGCTGGCGGAGCTCTATGAAACGGTATTGATGATGGCGATAGTGGCTCTATTCTTCATTACAAAAAATCCGTTCAGCTATGTTTGGGCAGTACTGGCCTGCTTCATTGTATATTTTATTCTGATTCTGATCGACAATGTGTTTCCGAGGGTCAAATGGGAAAAAATGCTGCTGGTAACCTGGGGCGTTACTTTTGCCCTGGGAGGAGCAAATCTGCTGATCCTGGATATGATAAAGATCGCTGAAGGCTGGTAACCGGGCAGGCGTAAGGACTCCTGAATCAAAGTGAACCTGCCCTGGCAATTCGCTTCGCGAATTGTCACTACGTTATTGGAAGGCTCCTGAATCATAGTGAACCGGGCTTTGCAATTTGCCTGCGGCAAATTGCACTACTTTTTGAATAGAAAAGAGGGTATACATGAAAATTTCAAAATCTCCCTGGCTTCTGCATTATGATGCATCGAGCTGCAACGGCTGTGATATAGAGGTGCTGGCGGCAACAACGCCGGTATATGATATAGAGCGCTTCGGAATCATCAACACAGGAAACCCGAAGCATGCGGACATTCTTGTTATAACCGGAGGGGTGAACGCCCAGAACGCAACGGTTGTAAAGCAGATATATTCCCAGATGCCCGATCCCAAGGTGGTGGTTGCCGCAGGAATCTGTGCCTGTGACGGAGGTATCTTCAAGGACTGCTACAATATTCTGGGTGGTACGGATACCGTTATTCCGGTGGATGTTTACGTGCCGGGCTGCGCGGTCCGGCCGGAGGCGCTGATTGACGGAATATCAAAGGCAATAGCGATGCTGGATGAAAAGAAGCAGGCTGCGATAGAGCACGCATCCTGCCAGATTCATTATGAGGATAAGGAAGACTGATATGAATATTAAAGAGGTGACGGCTGATACGATTCTGAAAGAGGCTCAGGCGATGAAAATCGAGAAATACCGGCTGATTCAGATCTGTGCCACAAAGGTGGAGGAGGGTAATATTGAACTGCTCTACACTTTCGGAGACCGGAATGATGAGGCGCATTTCCGTTTTGTCACGGACGGGAAGACACCGATTCCCAGCATCAGTCATCTTTACTGGCCGGCTTTTCTTTATGAAAACGAGATCCATGACCTTTACGGGATTCATGTGGACAATATGGTGCTGGATTACCGCGGCGGGCTGTACCGCACCGCAGAGAAAGCACCGATGGTAAAGGAGTAATATAATGGCTACAAGAAGCGTTGTTCCTTTCGGGCCGCAGCATCCTGTGCTCCCGGAACCGATTCATATAGACCTTGTGCTGGAGGATGAAAAGGTTATTGAGGCAATTCCCTCCATAGGCTTTATTCACAGAGGCCTGGAAAAGCTGGTGGAAAAAAAGGATTTCCAGGAAATGGTTTATGTTGCGGAGCGTATCTGCGGGATCTGTTCTTTCGGCCACGGTTACGGCTATGTGGATGCCATAGAGCATATCATGTCAATTGAGGTTCCCGAGCGGGCCAAATACCTGCGGATGATTCTCTTCGAGCTTTCAAGACTTCATTCCCACCTGCTCTGGCTGGGACTTCTTGCGGATGCTTTCGGCTTTGAAAGCCTGTTCATGGATACCTGGCGGATAAGGGAGGGGATTCTTGATATGTTTGAGGAATCCACCGGAGGCAGGGTGATTTTTTCCATCAATAAAGTGGGCGGCGTACGCAGGGATATTCCGGATGAGATGCTTAAGCGTTTTGTTAAAAAGCTGGATGAGATAGAAAGCGAGGTAGGAGTTGCCGCCAGGGCATTTCTTGAGGACAGCGCGGTGAAGACCAGACTTTGCGGCATCGGAAAGCTTACGGCCAGAGAGGCGGAGGAGCTGGGCTGCTGCGGGCCGATGCTCAGAGCCAGCGGAATAAGGCGCGATACAAGGAAGCTTGGCTATTTAGCCTATGACGATATAGATTTTGATATTATTGCCAGTGATGTGGGTGACAGCTACGCTCGGACCGAGGTGCGTCTCGGGGAGATTTTCCAATCCATCGATATTATCCGTCAGGCTGTTTCAAAGCTTCCGGGAGGCGAAACAGAGGCTCCGGTAAAGGGGTTTCCGGACGGCGAATATATGACAAGAATAGAGCAGCCCCGCGGTGAGGCCTGTTATTACGTCAAAGCCAACGGTAAGAAGTTTATTCAGAGAATGAGGGTGAGAACCCCGACCTTTGCTAATATACCTGCACTGACCAAGATCCTTCAGGGGTGCGACATGGCAGATGTGCCGATCATGGTGGTGACAATCGATCCCTGTATCAGCTGCACGGAAAGGTAAAAGGAGCTGGGAATAAATGGGCGCTATTAATTTTACGGGCAGAGTATTAAAAAATCTTTTCTCGAAACCGGTAACAACTAAATATCCCTTTGAACCTCATGTGTTTAAGGAAAGAACCAGGGGACATGTGGAGAACGACATGGATGTGTGCGTGCTCTGCGGTCTATGTCAGATGAAATGTCCCACCGGCGCCATTACGGTGGATAAAAAGGAACAGACCTGGGAAATCCGGCCCTTTTCCTGCATTCAGTGCAGAAGCTGCGTGGATCAGTGTCCGAAGAAGTCCCTCTCAATGGCTCAGGAATATCAGGAGCCCGGTTCGGAAAAACTGACAAAAACCTTCCCGCTTTCCGATGCCCAGAAGGAACGTCTGGCAGAACAGGCACGAATAGCCGCGGAGAAGGCGGCAGCAGCAAAGGCGGCGGCCGAGGCTAAGAAAAAAGCCGAAGCTGAGATAAAAAGCGAATAATAAAAAAAGGACCGGCGGAGTATCTGCCGGTCTGTTACATTTATTATAGGGACGGAGGAGAGAAATGTGTGTGGCAATCCCGGGAACGGTGATTGAGAAAAAAGATCATACAGCGACGGTGGATTTCGGCGGAACGAAGGTTGACGCGGAAGCGGGACTTGTTGAGGTTCGTGAGGGAGACCGGGTGCTGGTTCATGCCGGCTGCATCATTCAGAAGCTGGATCAAAAGGAAGCGAATGCCATGACGGCGCTTTTCCAGGAACTGGAAGACGCGTTGGCAGAGGAAGAGGAAGAGGAAGGCCGGCTTAATGCCTTATGAGAGTATACTGCGGTTTTTGACTGAATATGACGGAGAGAAAACGACGATTATGGAGATCTGCGGGTCACATACGGCCGCGATTGAACATAACGGAATCCGTTCGCTTCTGTCCCCGGCAATCCGTCTGGTCTCAGGTCCCGGATGTCCCGTCTGCGTGACGGTAAGCGCCTATATCGACCGTCTGATTGAATTATCAAAAAGACCGGAGAATGTGATTGTGACCTTCGGGGATCTCATCAGGGTTCCGGGAAGCGGAGCTTCGCTTTCGGACGCGGCAGCTCTGGGGGCCGATGTGCGTATGGTTTATTCTCCGATGGACATTCTGACGCTGGCTAAAAAAGAACCTGACCGGGTTTTTATTTTTGCGGCGGTGGGGTTTGAAACAACCGCGCCGGTCTATGCAAGACTTGTGGAGCTTTCGGAAGAAGACGGACAGAAAAACGTGCGTCTCCTGACTTCCTTAAAAACCATGCCGGAGGTTGTGGATATTCTTTGTTCATCCGGCGGGGAGATTGACGGCTTTCTCGCTCCGGGACACGTATGTGCGGTCAGCGGATACCGGATTTTTGAGCCTTTGGCGGAAAAATATAACCGCCCCTTTGTGGCAGCGGGCTTTGAGGGTAATGAGATTATGGCGGCGCTCTATGCTCTGGTGCGGCTGAAAGGAAGGGGCGTTGTCCGGAATCTTTATCCGCGTGTCGTCACTGCTGAGGGAAACACTTCGGCAATCGGTGCTGTGTCCCGGATTTTTGAAAAAGGGGACGCATCCTGGCGGGGGCTGGGAAGGATAGCTTCCTCCGGCCTTTATCTCCGGAAAGAGTATGAACGGTTTGACGCGGGAAGCCGTGGACTTGACCGGGACAGAGTGGCGGAAGGGTGCCGCTGTGCTTTTGTTTTACAGGGTAAGGAAACAAGCACGGCCTGCCCTCTTTTCGGGAAAAACTGTACTCCCTCTTCACCGAAGGGCGCCTGCATGGTTTCCGGAGAGGGAAGCTGTTTTAATGCGTTTCAGAACAGCCAGAACGGGCTTGACGGAGGGTTTCGGCCATGAATATTACTATGGCGCACGGAGCCGGAGGAGAAACAACTGAGAGGCTCATAACGGAAATTTTTATGAGCGCTTTTCAGAATAAAGAGCTGCTGCGTTCGGGCGACTGTGCCTTGCTTCCGGGGGCGGAACGGATTGCGGTTACAACGGACAGCTTTGTGGTGCAGCCTGTTATCTATCCCGGCGGGGATATCGGGAGGCTTAGCGTATGCGGTACTGTAAACGATCTGCTCGCGGGCGGGGCGGAACCGAAGTACCTGACGGCCGGTTTTATTCTGGAAACCGGGCTGG
Source organism: Lachnospiraceae bacterium (assembly GCA_024680815.1). Taxonomy (GTDB): domain Bacteria; phylum Bacillota; class Clostridia; order Lachnospirales; family Lachnospiraceae; genus NK4A144. The sequence continues at coordinate 10,459 of JAILBQ010000082.1, forward strand.
AGCTTAATACGCTTAAGCTGATAGCGGACTCCATGGCGGAAACGGCACGGGAAGCCGGAGTAATGATAGTTGCGGGAGATACCAAGGTGATCGGAGGAAAAGGCGGACTCATGATTAATACCGCAGGCTTCGGCATAGTTCCCGAAGGGCGGGAAATCGGACCTGAGATGTGCCGCCCGGGAGATGCCCTCCTGATATCCGGGACGCTCGGTGACCATCACGCGGCGATTCTCGGAAAAAGGATGGGAATCAAAAATGATATAGTCAGCGACAACGCGCCGTTACGGGAAATGGTGGAAACGCTTTTTGTTAACGGAATCAGGGTTCACGCTATGCGCGATGTTACGCGCGGGGGCCTTGCTACCATATTAAACGAGCTTGCAAAAAGCTCAAAGGTATGCTTTGAACTCGAGGAAAAAGCTCTTCCGGTTTCGGAGAGCGTTCATTCCTTTGCGGGACTGCTGGGGCTTGACCCGTTGTATATGGGGAATGAGGGCAGGATGCTCTTTTCAGTGGATGAGGCGGATGCGGAAAAAGCCCTTGAGCTCATCAGGAAGAGCCGCTACGGCGAAAACGCGGCACGGATCGGAGGAGCAGCGGAAACACACGGATACGGAACCGCTTCTGCACCGTCCGTCATACTGAAAACCCTGATAGGGGGAAGAAGGATACTTAAGGCGCTTGTCGGTGAAGGACTGCCGAGGATCTGTTAACTGAAAGGAAAACCATGTGGACTGCGGACAGATGGAAGGATTATAAGCTGATCGACGCTTCCGACGGGGAACGGCTGGAGTTATGGGGGAAGTATGTGCTTGTGCGGCCCGACCCGCAGGTTATCTGGAAAACGCCCAGAGAGGACGGGCGGTGGAAACGAATAAACGCGCATTACCACCGGAGTTCAAAGGGTGGCGGCGAATGGGAGTTTTTTGATCTTCCTGAGGAATGGAGTATTTCCTACGACGACCTTAAGTTTCGGCTTAAACCCTTTTCTTTCAAGCATACGGGGCTTTTTCCGGAGCAGGCGGTCAACTGGGACTGGATGGCGAAAAAAATACACGGTGCGAAGCGGCAGATCCGTGTACTCAACCTTTTTGCCTATACCGGAGGTGCGACTCTTTCCTGCGCGGCAGCGGGGGCCCATGTGACACATGTGGATGCTTCAAAGGGAATTATTTCCTGGGCTAAGGAAAACGTGGCTTCCTCTGCTCTTCCGACGGAGCGTTTCCGTTGGATCGCCGAGGATTGCAGAAAATTCGCGGAGCGGGAGATAAGGCGCGGAAATACTTACGATGCCATTATAATGGATCCTCCCTCATACGGCAGGGGTACAAAGGGCGAGGTCTGGAAAATGGAGGAAAATATTTATTCCTTCCTGGAGCTGGCGGAAAAGCTCTTATCCGAAAAGCCGCTGTTTGTCCTGCTGAACTCGTATACTACGGGGCTGCAGGCTTCTGTTCTGACATATCTTCTTGAAAGCGTATTTTCAAAAGGGCGTAAATGCACGGTTATCTCGGACGAAGTGGGGCTTCCTGTAATGAATTCCGGGCTTGTTTTGCCCTGCGGAGCCTGCGGAAGAGTGACTTTTTAAACGGGCCGGGATCCGGAATATCATCACGGTTTGCCATTTTGTAAGATGTTTCGTATCAAGCAGTGTGAGAAAACTGAGAAAGAACAGAAGGAAAAACGACCGGCAAGGTCATTATGAAAATAAGGAGGGAAGGGTATGTTTAATGATTACGCGATGGCGGAAGAGGACATTGAAGAGTTCAGAGCACTGATCCCGGATTATTGTGTCGGCCCCCTGAAGGACGGGAGTCTTCACGGACTTGTGGTCATAAACCCTGACAGCCTGTCGGCCCCCGCTGTGGGGATCGTCCTCTTCCGTTTAGCAAAGGGGTTTATCGAGGTGGAATGGGTGGCCCCCACAAAGGACTATGACCTGCCGGATTACGGGGCGGACATGGTGCGCCGGCTTCTTAATAAGGCAAGGGTCATGAGAGGAGTACTCGGTGTACGCGGAAGATTCAGAAAAGGAGACCGGATGTCGGAGTTCTTTCCCGAGAATGAGTTTTCCCGGAGCAGGGAGCCGGGAGGAGTATACCGCTTCCCTCTGTCAGATGTGGCAAATTTAAAAGGAGATAATAAACGGGATGAGAACTGTGTATCGCTGGGAGCTGCCGATGGTCTTTTGAAGAACAGTGTCCTTGACTGCTTCTCAAGATCAGAGCAGGCTCTTCCCGTAAGCCGGCCGGTAAAATGGGACAGCTACGAACAGGATTTAAGCTTTATATTCCGGGGGGCAAAGGATGCCGAAGGAATTGTTCTCGTAAAAAAGGAAGAGGAGGAGCTGGTCTTATCGCTGCTTTATTCGGAAAATCCCGTTGCGGCCATGACGCTCTTAAACCGGGCTTTTAACGCGGCGAAGGAAAAATACGGGGAGGCTTATACTGTTGCCTGTCCGGTTTTAAACGCTGTGACGGAAGGGCTGGTGAAAAAGATAGTACGAAATCCCGGACGGGAGGAACTGATCCGTGCGGAGGCAAGGATTCCCGCAGGTACAGGAACATTGGGAGATTTTGTGTATTTTTCTTCCGTAAATAAAGACGATCAAAGGGATTAAAAAGAGTTTGAGGAGGTTTTTATCATGCCGGAAATAGATATGAAGCTTTTGGAAGATCTGAAAAATGAAATGAAAACGTCCCCCGTGTCTGTTCCGTCTATGCGGGAGATGATGCAAAATGCCGCGCAGGGCTTTAACTTTGCAATCTATGGGAAAAGAACATATGGCGTCGCCGACTACCAACAGCCGGAGACGGTAAACGGTCACGTTGAGACGACCTTTATAGAAAGGTTATTAAAGAGGCGGAAGCAGGATAAGGAGGATGAGGCTCTTCGGACTGCCATAAAGCTTCAGCAGCCCGAATATGTCCACGACGAGGATGTGAAAAGAGAGCTCTCCTTCCGGGCAAAGGAGGAGTCCTATCATAAAAAGGAGAGCGACCAGGAAAAGGATGCCCTGGCCAGAAACGAACAGCTCGATGAGGTGCCGGCAGAGGAGCTGGAAAGAAAGGCTGCGATGCTTCGGGACAGGCTTCAGCAGCCCATAGATGACGATGACACCTATGCGCAGGGGCAGCGCGAATATGACCGACAGTATCTGGAGGTGGTGGAGGATCTCATGAAGACCCAGTCCGCCAAAGGGAAGCTTTTCGGAAATTATAAAAAGCATATCGCCCTTGCGAAGGAAAAATATTATTTTTATACACAGGAAGGCAACAGGCTCATCGGCAGGGAGCAGGCAAAGCTTCTGATGAGCTCTGATGCGTATCAGACTGCGCTTGAGCAGGCAAAACAGACAGATCCATTCCCCGATCTTACATTGACGATCAGGGATATCGATCTGAGTTTTGTCCGCGATGTGAATCAAGCCAGGCCTGAAGAGGCAGCCAGAAAATATGAGATTTTAAAAAAGGCTGTCCTGGAGTACAGGGAGTATGCCTCGAAGGTGTATGAGCTTAAGAAAAGGCTGGATGCGCTCAATACCGTGGAAGCACAGGACATTGCGGCGCGAAGCCGGCGTCTTTCCGCTCCGGGAGCTCCGGACGGAGAGAGCGGGGGAGGAACACGCTACGGACTTGCCGCCTTCAAAAAATCCATAGAGTCGGAGCTGGCGGTATGGAAATTCCACGCAGATGCCTGCGCTCTGTGCATCACCCGGATTTCAAGCCCGGAAAAGATGCCCATTATAGACGGCGCTTTCTGCGCCCAGGCGCCGTACGTCCGACAGCATTTCGGGATTGAACCGGACGGGATCAAAAACGATGTCCCTCTCTGGGAACAGAGGATCAGCCGGAGAGTGGGCTTTGAAAGCGATGAATCCGATTTCGCCGAATATGATACCGGCAGGATGGAGATGAAGGGCTTCGTGAGTAAGCAGGTCTTACGTCTGTCTCCGGATCATACCTATTTCAGAGACCTTGCTGATTATACGGCCCTGGATGACATGGAACGGGCCGGGGTCAGGTTCAGAGATAAGAGACATAAGCTTTTTGACCCCCGGTATGCCGGGCAGGCAAACAGCAGTTATGGCTACGGGATCGGATCGAATCCCCTGTACAGAACAACCGGACTTGACAGACAGAGATACTATGAATGGACGGCTGCGGGAGCCGAAGCACAGGAGCTTGCCTACGCTGTCAAAAAGGATACGAAGGCCGAGAGAGAGCAGCGGGGAGAGCCGAAGCTTTCCCTCAAGGAGGAGCGCGCCCTGGAGGATGAGTGCCGGGATCTTACCACCCTGATGCGAGACCTGCCATTCCTTGGCAGTGTCAGGGATGAGCTTGCCGGAACCGAGCGGACAGTGATGTATTTCCATGGGGTCAGGGAGGCGGACGGCTCATTCCGGCCAATGGCAGATGCAAAGCCGGAAGAGGAGGAGTTTTCTGCCGAAAAGGAGGAGCTTAAGAGATGCATGAAAAATCTTAAGACCATCCGGGAATCAGATGATGCCGACGCCGTAAGGGGGGCCGTTGAGCAGGAGCTGCCCCGCGTGAACGCTGCGTTTGATGATATCGATGCCTTTATGACTACGGGAAAGTCAAGAGAGATCTTTACGGCGAAGAGCCATGAGGAGGTATTCAATAATACCGCGGGACTGCCGACCTTTGAAAGGAAGGCGAGGAAGCTCAGGGACATCATAAGCTCCATGCTGCAAAAGGATAAGAGCTTTCAGGATGCCGGCCGGGAAGGCGTACTCGGGGATAACCAGGAAAAACTGCTCCACAAATGGATGTTCTTAAACAAGGTATTAAGCTATGTGGACTATCGTATGCAGGTTATGGAGAAGGGGTATACCTCCACTCCGGCGGAATGGTTTGAGGATACCACTACGGTAGAGTCCTTCTGGGAGAAGACCTATTACGAAAAGATGGAAGGCTCCGACAGGATCGGAGAGTTCTTAAGGAATGTACCGGGGAGACTCCGCGCTGCCCTTGTGGGCGAAGAGCCTCAGGGCGAGGCCGGTCCTGCGGTGGCGGCCGCGGCATCGGCAGCCGCAGCATCGGCAGTAGTCGAAGATGAAGAGGAAGAAGATGAGGAAGAAGCGGATATCCTCACAATTCCCGTAGAGGGAGAGGAAGAGGACTGGTCCGAGGAGGATAGAAAAATCTGGCGGAGATGGAGCGCCGATATGAGGGCAGCCTCTGCGGAGGCGGACCGGAGAAACCGTGCCTGGGAAGCTGCCACCGAGGGATTGACA
>JAILBQ010000084.1 GCA_024680815.1 Lachnospiraceae bacterium
CGCATTCCATCCCATGCATCCGCTCCGTCAGCCTGGTGCAAGCACCGGCTCCCGTCACGTATGCATTCGGAAAGCTTCGCTTTCCGCTTGGCTCATTGTTCGCGCATCTTCAGGGTTGCATTGCTGTTTGTTTGTCAATGTACGGGCGTCGGCGCTGACGCGCCGAACGTGTTTGACTTCGTGTGTTCGCCTTGCGGCTCACACTCTCGTTACCAAACACTCGCCTTGACGTTTGCTTCGCAAACGTCCGGTTGCATTCGCGTCAAAGTTTCCGCGAATGCAACGCGCCTGTACCATGTTTCTGAACAGGCGCGTTGTATATAATATCATCGGCTTTTTGGCTTGTCAACAGGTTTTTTTTAATTTTTTAATTTTTTCAGAAATATGTCTCCAAAGCGGCTTTCAGCGCTTCCCCGTCACCGGAGATTTTAATCACCGCATTCAGAAGTCCGGAATCCGCAAACTGTATCAAAAGCAGAAGCAATACTCCCGCAGCAGAGACAATCAGCAGACGCCTCCGCCTTGCAGAAAACTCCCCCGCATCTTTCTCTCCCCTGATAAACAGTTCTTCCGTAAAAGACTTAAGCCCCAGAATTCCATACGGAAGAAACAGCAGAAAATACGGAAATACATATTTCGCCTTTCCTTCCCATACAATATGAAACAAAAATCCTCCGAGCGTCACAACCCCGGGAAGAAGGCCCCGCATAGGCAGGCGTCTTAAATTCAGCGCAAAATACAAAAGCACTCCCAGAAGCAGACAGGAATGGAAAATATTAAGAAACGGTATCGCCCTATAGGAAAGAAGCCCTCCGCAAAGGCCCTGCAAAACCGGCCCGAGCTCCAGAGCGCTCTTCCGGCCCTCCTGCATATTGAAACATTCAAAAGTAGGATTGTTCCACTGGGAAGCAATTTTTTTCGAGAAAAACTCAAGGGCATAGCCCGGATAGGCTCTGAAAGTATCCAGGCGCTCCTTAACCATTTCTCTGGCGAGAGCATCAATTTCTTCCGTATTTTCGTTAAGCTTTGCGCTCAAGCCCGTATGGGTTTTCCAGCCCGGGGCGCGCTTTCCCTCGCTAAAGCCGGATACCAGCCAGTAGGAATTCGGAAAACCGTCAGCCAGGGCAGCTCCGCTTAAATGCTCCACAAAAATTCGGTTTCCCTGACGAAATCCGACGGTCAGCAAAACCGCAAGCAGGAAAAACAGTGCCAGAATTTTCCTGTTCTTATTTGAAAAAATCAGATGGAACAGGAGGAGCAGTTCAATGCCCACAAGGAAAATCAGGGAATTCGACTTAAGCAGCACCGCCAGAGCGATTGAAACAGAACCCGCAGCCGCCGTCCTTACAGTGATTTTTTCCGGCTCCGCCATGGCCGGCAGAAGCGCCGTAAGAGAAAACATAAGGCTCACATCCGTGCCGTACACATATGTGCAGTAAAACAATACGGGGCAGTAAATAAGGTAAAGCACAAGCGCGATAACCCCCGCAAAAGCGCTTTCGGAAAGCCTGCGCACAATACGGGAAAGCATGATTCCGGAAATTGCCATAAATATTACGTTTAACAGCTGCGGCGCAACATAATTATCCGCTCCGTACAGAAACGACAGAAAATAATAAAAAGAAAAAATTCCGATCTGAAAAGGAAACTGCCGGTAGTAGCTTCCGGGTTCGGTGAATTCGGAAAAGTCTCCCGCACGGGCGGAACGCACTGTGGAGAGGATGATCGACTGATCCTCTATGGGCTTTAATCTTGTGGAAAGCACCAATGCAGTTCCCGCACACAGGAAGAGTATAAAGAATACAAGCTCCGCCCCTCTGATATGTTCCGCCGCCCATCCCGCAAGGGCTTTTCCCCGTCTTTTTAAAAGAACGGCTCCCGCCAGCAGAAGGACAAATACAAGAATCGCTCTCCAGGGGCTGTCCGCGACAAAAAAGGTATGCTCCTCATTGGAGGAGGGGCCCATAACGGAGGTTGAAAAAAGAGCCAGCAAAAGTAGATACCCGGTCAGAGCCAGCAGAAGGGCGGCAACAAAATATGTGATAATCTTTTTAAGCGCAGCCATCTCCCTCCTCCTTTCCCGGGAAAAACTTCTCCCGCACCAAAAATCCCAGAAGAACCAGAAGGGTAAGAATTGTCATTGCCATCCCGGCCTTAATTCCCCGGGGCCTGTAGAAAAGCTCCACGCCGTGAGTTCCCTGCGGGACATCGAAAGACAGAAGCATATCCGCAGCCCTTTTGCTCTCCGTCCTTTTTCCGTCCACATATATATTCCAAGCGGTGTCAAAGGGAATTGAAAGTACCACGCATTTTCCCTCCGCTTCCGGCATCGCAACACTCCCCGTAAGATGTGAGGAGGTAATCTTATTTAACTCGCAGGCATTTTCGCGAATTTTATCAAAAAAAGCCGCGGAACGATCCCTGTCCTCATAATAAAAGTACGCTCCCGAAAGCTCCATTTCAGCATCCCGGGGCCTGAGGCTGATGAAATATTCTCCGTTTTCCTCTTCCCTGGGCTTGTCTTCCAGGTTCACTATATTCCAGCGGTATGTGTCAAAATAGTCACCCAGATTGTCGTCATAGCGGAAAAGAGCCACATTCTGCCGGCGCGGCGCGTCAAAAAAGGCAAAGAGGTTGGCCCTCTCTCCCGCCTCTGTTTTTATATCCGTTGCCGCAATCCGGTATTCCACACCGGCACTCATATCCTCAGGGTCGGTTTTCCGGTACACTGTCACACCCTCCCCTTCTTCGGGATCGAGACCCTCCACACGGATTTCCTTTATTTCGGCAGGGATAAGCAGGTGGTTTTCTTCTCCGTTCATACTGTCCGCAATTGCCTCCTGAAGAGCAAAGGGATTTCCGTAAAAACCGCGGCTGTCCACCGATCGAATTTCCCTGTTGCAGACAAACATCAGCGGAAGGGCACTGTTATTGCGGTAACGCCTTATCTCTCCCTCCCGGTTCAGCTTCTCATAATCGTTGGGAATAGAATGCTGACGGCTTAAAAGATATTTTACTCCGAAAAAGCTGTCCAGAAAAACCGTTGTAGGCTCGCTGTAAAAGGCCCAGTTTCCGTTGTTTCTGAAGCCCAGCCTCCCCATAAAAGCAATTTTTTCCTTTTTCTCACTGGAAGAAAAATGCGAAAGGCCCGCATAATCAAACTGCATCGCGTCATTATGGGTGCGGCGGAAATACTTGTCCATACGGTAAAAACCGGTATCTTCCTCCCGCAGGGTATCCACGGCTTCCCCCACCTCCGAAACATACCCTCTGTATTCGGCAAGAGATGCCAGCTCAAAATGGTTCAAAACATCATAAAAATTAAAGGACAGATCTGCGGCATTCAGCACCAGGAGCACTACTCCCAGAATCACGACACTAAAGCGCTTCTTTCCGTACAGCGCCAGGGCCGCGCCTCCCAGGGCAAGAAGCGCACCGGTCAGGATAACTTCCCTTATTCCCACACTGTCACTTTTTACAATCAGGAGAAAAGCTGAATACAGGGCAAAAACCGCGCCAAAGACAATAAAGGGTCTGCTGCCCGGAGAAAGCTTTTCGCAGCCCCGGCAGGACAGATAAATAATCAGGAAGGATACCATATAGGAATACCGGAAGGGAAAACCTATGGGCTGATTGAATCCGTGCCAGGCCACATTCAGGGGATTAAGCCACAGATTCAGCAGTAAAAAGGTTAAAAAAGCCCCCGACAGAATTCTCTCCCGTGGCGGGATCTCGGAATTGAAAAAATATATAACCGCCAGAAGCAATATGATAACTCCGCAGAAAAGATTGGGAAGTCCTCCTGCCACATTTCCCTTGAAGGAACCGGTATAGAAAGCGCTGAAAAGACGGGACAAAGGAAAGAGCCGGAAAAACCCGACCGAAAAGCTGTTTTTTTCATCTCCCAGAGAAAGCAGGGCCGGAAGCAGTGTAAAAGCGGAAAGAAGCACGGCCGAAAGCGAGACCCCGATAAAACGACCCCACCGGGACAGGGTTTCTTTGCGGCCGTTCCTTTCGGCTCTTCCCTGAGCCATAGTATAAGCAAACATCAGCAGCGAAAAAATACATTGCATGAAGGCCGCGTAGTAGTTAAAAACCACCGTAAGAAACAGGCAGACAAGATACAGCCTGTATTTCCCGCTTTCCGCCAGACTCATTACTCCCAGCATCAGAAGGGGAAAAATAATCAGACCTGAATAGTACATGGTCAGCTGGAAATAAACGGTTAAAAATCCCATGAAGGCATAGGAAAGGCTGAATATAAGATGGGAGCACCTTGCTCCGAACCGTGCCGACAGAAAAACAAAGAAGCTTAAGGAGCACAGCCCCAGCGTCAGGGCATACATCGCCGAAAGCGAAAGGGGCAGATACTCCGAAGAGAAAAACAGGGTGAGGAGATTTACCGGGCTCAAATAGTAATAAGCCGAAAACCCGGTAAGACTCCCACCCAGATTTTTGCTGAAAGAATAGAAAAAATCGTTATTTCCGAAAACAATGGTTTTCAGATAGGAGAAATAGTCAACAAACTGATATTCGGCGTCTCCGGTCATGATGGTATTGTCCCCGAAGGGTGCAATCCCGTGAAGGAGGAACACCAGAGCACACAGCAGAACCGGCAGAAAAAACGCTGCCGCATATAGCAGAGCCTTTCCTGTTTTTTTTCGGAAAGTCAAGCCTTCTTAAACCTCCTTTTCGTGCTCCGCCTGAATATCCTCAAAAGCCGACAGCATGGGCTTTTCCTTCTTACCCTTAAGCTTCCTGTCCACATAGTTTTTCGTGATCTTCATAACCGTTCCGCTTAAGGCCAGAACTCCGATAAGGTTGGGAATCGCCATCATACCGTTAAAGGTATCGGAAAGATCCCAGGCAAGGGTCAGATCCATGGTTGCGCCCACAACAATGAACACCACATATATTACCTGATAGACCTTCACCGCTTTTGTTCCGAAAATATATTCAAAGCCCTTTGTTCCGTACTGACTCCAGCCCAGCACCGTGGAAAAGGCAAAGAGAAGGATAGCAATCGTGATAAAGCCGGCTCCCGCCTTTCCGAAGACAGTGGAAAAAGCTTCGGAAACAAAGGCTGTGGAAACGTTCTGCGAAATCACCTCGCCGGTTTCAAGGTTCACAAGTCCGCTGGAAAGCACGGCAAAAGCCGTCAGGGTGCATACGATGATGGTATCCATAAACACCTCGAAAATGCCCCACATACCCTGTACCACGGGCTCGCGCACATTGGAGCTGGAATGAACCATAACGGAGGAGCCGAGACCTGCTTCATTGGAAAACACGCCCCGCTTCATTCCCCACTGTACGGCCATCGCAACCCCGCTGCCCACAATACCGCCACCAACGGCCTTCATACCGAAAGCCCCTTTAATTATACTGGAAAACACCGCGCCGACCTGGCCAATGTTCACTATTACTATGATAAGGGCGCCAAGGATATACAGCAGGGCCATAAAAGGTACCAGCCGCTCCGTAACGGAAGCTATGCGCTTCAGACCGCCCACGACCACAAGGCCCGCAAAGACCATGAGCACTATTCCCGTCGCGATAGCCGGAACCCCGAAGGTGGAATTCATGTTCACCGCTATGGAATTGATCTGGCTCATGTTGCCGATACCGAAGGACGCTATCACGCAGAAGATGCTGAAAAGCATTGCAAGCACCGCCCCGACTGTCTTGCAGCCCTTTTTTGCGCCCAGGCCGTCCCGGAGATAATACATAGCGCCGCCGGACCATTCCCCGTGCAGATTCCTGCGCCTGTAGTAGATACCCAGCACATTCTCGGAAAAATTGGTCATCATGCCGAAAAAGGCTACGATCCACATCCAGAAAATGGCTCCCGGCCCGCCGGAAACAATGGCCGCCGCCACTCCGGCAATATTACCGGTGCCGATGGTCGCCGCCAGCGCGGTACACAGGCTCTGGAACTGGGAGATCTGCTTGTCCTCCCTTCCGGTATGAGCTGTTATGTGACGATCCTTAAATATACCTCCGATGGTATTGCGCCACCAGTGGGAAATGTGGGTGACCTGAAATACCTTTGTCAGAACTGTCATCAAAATGCCTGTTCCCACCAGCAGCACCAGCATGGGAAGTCCCCAGACAAAGCCGTTGACAGCACCGTTAACCGATTCAATTCCCGCAAGCAGTTTATCCATAACAACCCCCTGTTTATTTTTAAAAAAAGCCTTAAACGCTGACAACCATATCAACGTCTAAGACTCTTTTGTCCCGTGGAGAACGGAGGGGTCTTTCCCTCGCGCCCTCGTGGCGTTAGCGGAGAAGGAGGGATTTGAACCCTCGCGCCGGTCTCCCGACCTACACCCTTAGCAGGGGCGCCTCTTCAGCCAACTTGAGTACTTCTCCCTGCTGAATGGAACGCTTACCAAACGCGCTTTCCTATTATAACTATATCGTCCCTTGTTTGTCAATCATCCCCAATCAGGATTTGGGCGGTTATCAGAATTTATAAACCACAACCCCGTAGGGCGGAAGGGGAAAGCCGATAGAATAACCGCAGGTATCCCAGGGGATTTTTTCCGCCCTGGCGACAGCGGGGAGAACCGTGCCGTTTCCACCGAAACGCTCCTCGTCGCTGTTTAAAATAAGGGAATATCTTCCGGGCTTCTGAACTCCCATGCGATAGTCCTCTCTGAGTACGGGGGTGAAGTTAACCACAACCGCCAGATTATTCTTCCCCGTGGAATTCATCCTGATAAAGGAATACAGGCTCTTTTCGGTATCATCAGCGTTAATCCACCTGAAGCCCCGGCTGTCATTGTCCAGCTCCCAGAGAGCAGGATACTTCCTGTACATCCGCAACAGCTCCGCAACGAAATCATGGAGCTTTATATGAGCCGGCTCCGAAAGCAGGAACCAGTCCAGCTCACGAGCCTCACTCCATTCCCTCTTCTGGGCAAAGTCCTGTCCCATAAACAGCAGCTTCTTTCCCGAGTGGGTAAACATGAAGCCATAGCCAGCCCTGAGGTTCCCGAATTTTTCGTTTTCATCTCCGGGCATTTTTTCCAGCATGGAGCATTTCAGATGCACCACCTCATCGTGGGAGAGCACCAGGATATAATTCTCAGCTGAATTATAGCTCATGGCAAAGGTCATTTTATAATGGTTGTCCTTGCGGAAATAGGGATCGAGGCGCATATAATCGCAGAAATCATGCATCCAGCCCATATTCCACTTAAAGGAAAAGCCCAGACCGTCGTCCTCCGGTTTTCCTGTCACTCTGGGCCAGGCCGTGGATTCCTCGGCAATCATCATCGCCCCGGGGAACCGCCCCAGGACCACGGAATTCAAATGCTTGAAAAATTCGATGGATTCCAGATTCTTGTTTCCGCCGAACTGGTTTGCAACCCACTGTCCGTCCTGTTTTCCGTAATCCAGATAGAGCATGGATGCTACGGCGTCCACCCTCAGACCGTCCACGTGGAAGATTTCCATCCAGTAAATAGCATTTCCGATCAGGAAGTTCTTTACCTCATTCCTGCCGTAATCAAATATCTTCGTGCCCCAGTCGGGATGCTCTCCCTTTCTGGGATCGGCATATTCATAAAGCGGCGTGCCGTCAAAGTTGGCCAGACCGAACTCGTCCCGGGGGAAATGGGCAGGCACCCAGTCAAGAATAACTCCTATGCCGTGTTCATGAAGCTTGTTTACCAGATACCGGAAGCCGTCCGGATCTCCGTAGCGGGAGGTGGGGGCATAATAGCCGGAAACCTGATAGCCCCAGGAACCGTCAAAGGGATGCTCCGCAATCCCCATGAGCTCCACATGGGTATACTGCATTTCCTCAAGGTATTCCACCAGCCTGTCCGCAAACTGGATATATGTATAAAACCCTTCGCTGTCCGGAACGGGATGGCGCATCCAGGAGCCGGGATGAACCTCATAAATCGCCATGGGTTCCCGGTTCATATTTTTCTTTTTCCGGGCGTCCATCCACTTTTTGTCTGTCCATTGGAAGCGGCCGAGGTCAAAAAGCCGGGAGGCTGTTCCCGGGCGCAGCTCCGCCCAGGCCGCGTAAGGATCGGCCTTATAGCCCGGCATTCCGTCGGGCTTTACCACATAGTATTTATACAGATCGCCGTCCGTTAAATCAGGTATAAAGCAATCCCATATCCCGACCTCATTGGGTCCCTTCATGGGATTGGCTTCCGGGTTCCAGCTGTTAAAATCCCCTACAACGCTTACCCGTCTGGCATTCGGAGCCCATACGGCAAAATAAAAGCCCTTGCGCCCATCCTCCATCGAAGCGTGGCTGCCGAGTTTTTCGTAGATATTGTAATGGATCCCCTTCCCGAAAAGATAGGCATCCATCTCGGAAAAAAAGACCCGCTCCGGGGACTGTTCCCTGACTGCATTTTTGGATACGGTTCTTTTTGCCGCTGTCTTTCCCTGAGCCCTACTTCTTCCCTTTGTACCTGACATTGAAGTCCTTCTCCCTTAAGATGATGTAATCATCCGAATCATAGCGTTTGGCCAGCAATACATCCATAAAATGCCCGGGTGTCTTTTTATCCACGTTGCGTATAGCATCGTCAACGATCTGCTCCACTTCCTTTATCGAGACAAAGTGATCCGCAGTCTGCATCCTGTCAATCCGGGTATATAGCGCCAGAATACCCATATCATCAATTGTATATTCCTGCTCACGCGCATATTCCCTCGCATGGAATACCAGATCATCATTGGTGTAGCTGGGAATCTTGACATGAATGCTGAAAACATCCTCGAAGTCCGGAATTTTTCCCCTGACGTTTTCAGGGTAAAAATAGGTGTCCTCCAGCATCACGACAATATTTGTGGTGGGCTTTTTCAAAACGGATACAATGGTTTTGAGCGATGTGTCCGTGAGCTCTCCGGCATTTTCAATCACCAGAGCCCCGCCGTCCAGGGCGGTGATGGATCTGGCAATATCCTTCCTGTTAAAGGTTCCTGCCCCTATCTTTGCAATTTTCCCGATAAAACCGGGATTCATCAGCTGCATATCCTGGGCAAGGGCCGCACAAAGGTCAATTCTGGCCTGCTTTTCATTCCCGGTCACAATAACGTTGCCCGAGTGCCCCGTCATACTGATGCGCCGCTTTGCATCCTTTATCAGCTCCGGCATATCATGCATCTGCAGAAACGCCGCAAAAATCTCTTCTTCCGAAGATGTCAGTCCTTCAACTTTCGGAGGTTCCGGCGGAATATACTTTCCTGCCGGCCTTTCAATCACCAGTTCCCCGTCGTCCGCCTCGGAATACTCGGGAAGCCTTCTTTCAGGCGCCTTAACCTCCTCATGCCGTTCATCGGTTTTTGGGGGCTCTTCTTCCTCCGGATATTCCTCTCCCGGAAACTCTTCTCCGGGATAATCCTCTTCAGGATACTCTTCCTCCGGCCATTTTTCTTCCTCCGGATATTCCTCCTGAGTATCTTCCCCGTTATCTTCCGGGTAATCTACGGGATAGTCTTCTTCATAGCGAACCTCTTCCGGAGGCTCCTCCACCTCTTCAAAGCGGATATTGGAGGCTCCGCCTTCCGGCGAAAGCATCGTAAGGTTATCGTCCGCTATTATCTTTGCCCCGCGGGGTGTGCTCCTTTGAGTTTCCTGCCCCTCCGCTTTTTCGGATACACCGTCCTCCTGCTCGGGTTTGTCGTCGCCGGAAACTCCGATTTCCGGCATAACGGCAGCCTGTGCGGTTACGGGAACACGCACGGGCTCCGGAGCTGTCCTCACCTTTATCCCGGGAATCACTCCGGAAAGCTGATTTACAATGTCATTTGTCTGCTCCAGAGATTTCCGCTTCGCGTCCTCTATCCGCTTACGGTTGTTTTCCTCTCTTTTTCTGTTCCAGGATTCCAGAATATCCTGAAAGTCGAGCTGTCCCGTAATCTGTTTTTCCAGCGCATCGGGCTCGTCCGGAACCTCCAGAACCATCTGTCCGTCATATTCTTCCCGGACCAGATCCTCAAAGCCGCTCTTTTTACCGGTTGGCCGCGGCATTCCCTGAGGAAGGGAATCCTCATAATTCCGGCGCTGCTCATAATAATCATTTCTCGGCACCGGATCGGCATCCCCGTACTGAAGGGGCGGCTCTTCCGGCTCTTCCTCTTCGTATTGCCCGGGTGCCGGAGACTCCTCCGGTTCTGCATATCGTTCCGGAGCAAGGGGCTCCTCCGGTTCTTCGTACTGTTCCGGTTCCTCATACCAGACTTCCGCCAAAGATCCGTCCGGCTCTTCATAACGGGCTTCTTCCGGTTCCGCCGTCAGCTCCCGCATGTCCGTATCCATGCTTTCGCCGGAATACTGATACTCACCTTCTTCAGAAGCTTCTTCATAGGAGAACTGATCCGAATCGCGGTCTATCCCCTCCACCGGCACTTCTTCCTCATGAAGCGGCTCTCCGGTCTCATTTTCCAGCTCCACCATACTGCGTCTTAATTCGTCCTGCAGATTAATGGTGCTGTATTTATCCAGGCTATAGGGTTTTACGGAAATATCTCCTTCCGAAAGCCCTCCCTCAATTTCCTTCCTGGGAAACTCCACCGTCGGCTCATCGGAGGGCCGGGGATTGGAAATCTCGATTCCCATGCCGCTCTGGGCTATTCCGTTGATATTATTATATTTATATTGCTGCTCGGGATTCAGAGGGATATACTGAGCCTTTAATTTCAGGGCCTTGTTGACATATGATCCGCTCCCGAACCAGGTTACCAGTTCGTCGCACTCGGCGGCGCATTCCGTAATCTGACCGTTTTTGCTGTAGAGCTCCGCCAGCTCATATGCCCATTTTTCCTGATATTCGGCCTTTTTAAGTTCCTCCAGAACATGGATGCGCTGCTCTATACCGGCCTCCGTCAACACCATGAATCTGTAACGAAGAACGAAGATACCGGGATCGCCCGGCGCTACTGCTTCATATTCCTTTAAATAACGGGTAGCGCCAAGTACGTCTCCTGTGCGGATACTGATCTCGCAAAGAGCATAGATTATAGTTCTGCCTGTAGGGTAACGTTCATAGGCGATCAGGAGTACCTGCTTCGCCTCGTCATATTTCCTGTTAATTTTATAGATTTCGCTGACGGTACAAAGCATCGACACACTTTTCACACGACGCCAGTCAATCGTGTCCGCGATTTTCATGGCTTCATGGAATTCGTTGTCGGCTATCAGCGACTTAATCTGGTCCGCCCGAACCTTATACTCATACCTGTCCATAATCTGTATTAGTGTATCATAGCGCGGCACCTATGTCAAAAGAGAATCGGCGAGAGCTGCGAACTCGGAAAGACTCAGCTCTTCGCCCCGAACCATGGCGCCTTTCCCGAGTTTTTCTATTTTTTCCCTGAGCTCCTCCACTGAACAGGAGAGCCCGGGCATACCTTTCAGTCCGTTATAAAGGGTTTTTCTGCGCTGCTGGAAGGAGGCTCGGATAAGCCTGAAAAGAAGAGCCTCGTCACGCACCCGGATTTTGGGAGAACGGCAGTCCTTCAGAGTCACAACCGCACTGTCCACCTCCGGCGAGGGAAGAAACGCCGACTTCGGAACTATTGCCGCCACAGAAACATTTGCGTGGTATGCTGCCGAAAGCGTCAGCGCCCCGTAAGCCTTGCTGCCGGGAGATGCGACCAGGCGCTCCGCCACCTCTTTCTGCACCATGAATGTCATGCTTTCAATAGGAAGGCTGCTTTCCAGAAGCTTCATCATAATAGGAGTTGTAATATAATATGGAAGATTCGCCACCACCTTAAGGGGTCTGCCGCCGTTTTTTCCATGGGCCACCCCCTCGATGTCATATTTTAAAATATCCGCGCAGACTATTTCCACATTATCCCGGTCAGACAGTGTATCTTCGAGCACAGGAATAAGTGAACGGTCAATCTCCACCGAGGTAACGCTTCCTGCCGCGTCGGACAGGGCAGCGGTAAGGGTTCCGATCCCCGGCCCTATTTCCAGAACCGAATCTTCCCTGGTTATCCCGGAGGCTTCGATAATATTCCGGAGCACCTTTTCATCAATCAGAAAATTTTGCCCGTATTTCTTTTTTAAAACCACTCCGTGAAGCGCGATTATTCTTCCGGTCCGCTCCCGAAGCGTCTGACCCCCTGTCACGAAGCGCTCTCCGGAGACAGGCGGTAAAGTCTGCAGGCGTTTTCAAAGGTTACCCTCTCTGTTTCCTCCTCGGAGATACCCTTAAGTTCCGCGACAGCACGAACCACATAGGGAAGAAACAGCGACGAATTACGCTCCCCCCTGTGGGGAACGGGCGCAAGATAAGGACAGTCTGTCTCCAGTACAATGCTTTCCAGTGGAAGGGCGGCAACCACGTCTTTGAGCTTCCTGGCGTTTTTAAAGGTCACCACGCCGCCGACTCCGATATAAAGCCCGAGGGAAGAATAGTACAGGGCGTCCTCCACTGAATATGAGAAGCAATGCACAACACCGCCCAGATCTCCCACGTGCTCCTCTTCTATGATCCGTCTGGTATCCGCCGCACTGTCGCGGCTGTGAATGATGACCGGGAAGCCGGTTTCCCGGGCCAGAGAGAGCTGCCGGCGAAACCAGTACTCCTGAAGGGCATAATCCGGATTTTCCTCATACCGGTCCAGGCCGATTTCACCCACAGCTACAACCTTTTTATTGGTCAGAAGTTTTTCCTTAAGCGTTTCCAGCTTTACCTCGGTGAGTTCCCCGACCTCCGAGGGATGAATCCCCAGCGCCGCATACGCTCCCTCATACCTGTCGGCCACCGCAAGCACCGCGTCCAGATCCGCATAATCGGCGCAGACATTGACAAAACGGGTAACGCCTTTCCCGGGGAGACTCAGGATCAGCTCATCCCGATCCTCTGAAAACCTTGAATCGTCATAATGACAGTGGGTATCAAAAATCATCCGTGAAACCCCAGCCTTTTTATATGCTCGTGTCGTTCGTCCGTGATCCAGTCCACATCATCCGTGACCCAGTCCATAATCTCCAGCATCCTGCTTTCCCACTCCACAGTCTTCTCCAGAGACTCTTCCGTTTCCGCCTTTTCCATTGTCGTATCAATCTCGTCGTATCCGAAAATATAATCCCCGGCATTCCATATGGAAAAGTTACTGTCCGGCCCGGGATTCACCTTATCTCCGCGTGCGTCGCAAAGAGCGTCATGCCTCCGCTTATATTCCTCCTGGGCTCCGGGTGAAAGGCGCGTGATAAAAACCCGATGGCGGATGAGCTCCTTGTTTTTCCGCACAACACCGAAATCCTGATACATGAGCCTCATCTCTTCATCCGGCGGAGAAATCCAGGTTACAAGCCCCTCGAAAGTATTCATAATAGTGTCAAAAGCCGCCCGGGTTTCTCCCGAAAGCTGCACTTTCTCATCTGTTTCATAATATCCGAACATCAGTGTATCCGCACTCCAAAGACTGAAATTTCCCGCTCCGGTCTTATCCAGCAGGGCCGTTATTTCCTGCCAGCTCTTTCCAAGCTGTATTCTGAAGCTTTCAAAGCAGCCGTAATTAACCGCCAGCGCAAAAGCGTGTCTAAGCATGATTTTTCCCTCCGTTTATCTATCCTGCCCTGATGCCCACGGATTGCTTCGCAGCAAGCTGCTCTCTCAATCCTGCAAACAATCATTTCAGCCGTCCGCGCAAGCGCAACGTCTGAATGACTGTTGTCCTGGGCATCATTTTATCCTACCACCTTCCTAAATGCAACTTATCCGCCTTATACGGAGTTTGACTTTTGGCGGTGCTTTCATATAATGAAGCATATGCGAAACTGCCTCTTAAAAATAATTTCAATGACGTTGACGCTTTCTCTCCTCTTCGCCTCTCCCGCAAACGCGGAAATCTTTTCCGTGGGAGCCATCAGGGGAAGTGAAAACTTTGACGAGCAGGTGCGGGAAAACTGCCCCTGGTTTTTCAAGGACGGAGAGTTTCACAGTCAGGGCATAAACCAGTACGGATATACCGGCACCTGCGGCGAGGCCGCTCTTGCCAGCGCGCTGAATCACATTTTTTCCACCTCCTATTATACGGAGAACATGATCCTTAAAACCGCTGTGGATTACCGGTTCTGCACGACGGAGGATCCGGTGAAGGAAAATCTGGGCGGAATGAGCCCCGAAAACATGATGCGCGTCATTGCTCTGACCAACAATACCGCCGCGGAAGAAATATTAAAATATCCCGTTACCACAACTCATATTGCCGAAACGGTTTTTGATTCCGGCTTATTCCCGAAAAGCGCCTATGTCTGCAACAATTCCGTCACCCTCGACGAAGACGAGGTCACCGGAGTGGACGCCGACCTCATGCTGGTGAACGCAGTCCCGGACGTGGAAAAGATGGCCGAGGACATCGACAACGGCTATACCTATCTGGAATGTGTCTGCTGCTGCATCCTCTGGGGATACGACAGATCAATCGTGGAGGCGGTGGGAATGCAGTATGTCTCCTCCAATCACTGGATTGTGGTATCAAACACCATAAGGGACAGCAAAGGAGAGCTTCTGGGCTTTTATATCATCGATTCGGGAAAAGGGGAAAAGCTGGTAGATAAAAATAAAATGCATGAAATGATTTTCGGGCTTCCGGGGGAAGAGGTTCCCGACGAAGCCTGTATAAGAATACGGCCGATCTACGGAGATTAAGGAACCTCAAAAAACGGGAAGCCTGTACCGGCTTCCCGTTTATGTATCCTTAAAAAAATCAGCTCAGCCTTCGGGAATCAGAGAGGAAATATCCATGGCGCTGGGACGGGCGCCCCAAACCAGGTTCTTCCACTGCTCCATCTGCGCCACCGTCATAAATCCGTTGGAGGTTCCCATATATCCTATTTTATAGGAAGCAAAAAGCAGGGCTTCCTTGATGGCCAGCGAAGAATCGTGGGTTTCCTGGTAAAAATGGAGGAAGCAGGCAATCAGGGCATTTCCCGCACCGGCGGTGTTAACCACCTCGGTGGTCTTTACGGAATCATAGTGTAGGTTAATATTCCGGCTCCTGTCGTACAGAATAACTCCTTTAGCCCCCTGCCCGAGGATTATGATTTCCGTTCCGTATCTTTCCGCAACATCCTGAATGAAATCGAAGGGATCCTCCGCTATCGTGTCGTCACTGAAATAAAGGATTGATGCGCTGTTCAGGAAATCCGTGTTATATTTCTCCTTTTCCCTGTTCAGGGTATGGATATTGACCGCTATGGGTTTGCTGAATTCCTGCGCAACCTTTATAAAGGGGCGGCAGAAATTGGCATTGGAAAGCACTACCATGTCGCTTGCCGCAACCATGGGAGGAACCATGGACATATCATATTCCGCGTCACGCAGATCCTTGATATCCTCAAAAATCTGCTGCCGACGGTCACGGTCATAGAGTATAACCTCTGTCGGAGTGTGCTCTGTCAGCTTTTGAATATGGCTGGTCGAAAGAGTTACCTCCCGGTCCGGGGGATAAAATATACTCAAATCCTGATTCCGCCCGACTATGGAAAGAAACTGCACCTCGTCCCCCAGCCAGGTCAGCGCCAGCGACTCATTAAAGGCGTCTCCGCCGGGTGCCGTAAAAATAGTATTGGGCTCACTGGAAACCGGCGTAAAGCTTATGGGAATTTTATCCACCTTGACAATGGTTTCGATCTGCGTGATACCTGCCACAACAAATTTACTCAACTTTTCCTCCCCTCCCGCCTCTTAAGGAACTCCTCAGGAAACGAAAACCGGCATCTTGTTGTTTTCCTGAATTTTATCAAATTCTACGCTTTTTTTCAACGGTCTCAGGCATAGGTTCTCAGGATACGGAGCACTCCGGAAAGATAGCCGGATCCAAAGAGATTAAGGTGGTTTAAAAGATGGTACAGATTGTAGATATCCCTTCGATCCTCATAGCCCGGCTGCAGAGGCCAGTCCTCCTTAAGAGCTTCGTAAAACTCCCGGGAAAATCCGCCGAAAAGCTCCGTCATTGCAAGATCGGCCTCCCTGTGACCCACATAAACCGCAGGATCTATCAGCCACAGCCTCCCGTCCCCGCCGGGCATCACATTTCCGCCCCAGAGATCTCCGTGTAACAAAGAGGGCTTTTCCGGCTCGAGAAGAACAGTATCCAGCCTGTCTAAGAGCCTTATGGCAAGCTTTCTCTCTTCGGGGCCGAAATAAGGCTCCGCCAGACGAAACTTCGGCTCAAGTCTGCTTTCCCGGAAAAAGTCGATCCAGGTTTCAGCCGGTGTATTCTGTTGATTCCCGGCTCCTATAAAATTGTCGAAGGCAAGCCCGAAGCTTCCGCCGGGCACAAGAGAGGATGTATCCACGCGGTGCATTGCGTTAAGGCCACGTGCAAATTCTGTCCAGGCCCCACGCGAAGGAGCCCCTCGTTCCACATATTCCAGCAGCAGGAACGCTCTTCCTCCTTTTTCCTCATCGGTACCCACAGCCAGAACCCCCGGCGTCGGCAGGGTTTCCGTATCAGCCAGGGCATGAAGTCCCGCTGTCTCTGCCGTAAAAAAAGCGAGGTTGTCTTTCCTGTTGGATTTCATAAACAGCTTCCTGCCGTTTGAGAGGGTCAGGGCGTGAGCCTCATTGATATCCCCGCCGGATACATTCGCCAAACGCTCCGGATGCACTCCCTCTCCGTAAACATGATTAATAGCGGCCTGAAGTGAACTAAAGATTTCCTCTTTCATATAAGTCATCTGAAGCCTCCTGAAAATATTTCTTGTAATACTCCATGGGTCAGTATATAATACACACGTACTTTGTAGCCATTTCACGTTTAAATAACAGGAAGGTTCCCGAATGGACGGAATGACCCCCGAGCAACAGGCTCTGTTTAACAGCATTATGAACAACGCGGCACCCAAGCCCTTTGTTCCTGTTGCCCCCGCACCTGCTCCGGCTCCTGCGAGTGCTGCTCCTGCTGCGAGTGTTGCCCCCGCGGCTCCGGTTGCTCCTGCGCCTGACGCCAATTCCAGCAGGATCTTGAGTCAGGCGGAGATCGATGCTCTTATTGCGTCCATGTCATAATATCCTTTAACATATCCCATGTATTTTCCCAGCTTGCCGTCTCTGACTTTCGATAGTATTTCAGGTAAAAACATAATAGTTCTGGATCTGGAATGGAATCAGGGCTCCGGCGGTACGGAAAACAGCAGCATCCCTTTTGAAATAATAGAAATCGGCGCCGTAAAGCTTGACGGAGAGGGGCGGATTCTCAGCACCTTCGACCGCCTGGTACGTCCCCAGGTCTATAAGCGCATTCATTTCATGACCCGGAAAATCATTCACCTGCGCATGCGGGATCTTGAGGACGCGGAGGATTTTACCGCCGTAATGGAGGATTTTTTAAGCTGGTGCGGAGAGAACTTTCTTTTTGCCACCTGGGGAACCCTGGATCTCACTGAGCTGCAGTACAACATGCAGTTTTACGAAATGGAGCCCCTTTCCGACGGCCCCTTTCCCTATCTGGACGCCCAGAAGCTTTTCAGCCTCCATTTTGAGGACGGAAAAAGCCGCAGAGCGTTGGAATACGCTGTGGATTTTCTGGAGCTCCATAAAGACGAAGCCTTCCACCGCGCCGACAGCGATGCCTGGTATGCATCACTTATCCTTCAGAAGATCCTCGGAACGGGAAGCTCCCGCCGCGTTTCCTTTGACGTGTTCCACCTTCCCCGGGATAAGGATCATGAACTCCATATCCGCTTTGACACCTACAGCAAATATATTTCCAGAGAGTTCGCGGACAAGCACTCAGCCCTCTCCGATCCAGAGGTTCTCTCCTGCAGATGTGCTTTCTGCAACAGCAAAACCCGGCGGAGAATAGACTGGTACACCCTGAACAGCCGGCATTACCTGTGTCTTTGCGCCTGCAGAACCCACGGTCTTCAGCGGGGAAAAATCCGCATCAAGAAAAGCGAGAGCGGCGGTGTCTACGTTATGAAGACCATCCGCCGTCCGAGCCGTGAGGAGGCCGCACTGATGTACGAGCAGGAAAAAAAGTCCCGGCTGAGAAAAAAATACATAAAGTAAAGGAGCGGGATTTCTCCGACTGAGTTAAAAATCAAAATCATCGAATTCGGAAAAATACCGCCTTGTCTTCTTCCGTATTCGGTTCCGGCGATGCCAGGAATTCCTGTAGTTCCTGATAAGCGCAAACACGACGAAAAACAGGATTACCGCCACAATGAAGCAGATTGCGATAATAATCAGTGTGCGGACATTGATAAAAACCACGCCCTCGGAGTTTTCGTCTATGGTTCCTCCCGATGATCTCTTTCCGGTACCTTCCCCTTCGTATTCCACAGCATTTTCCGATACAAATTCCGAGCCGAATTCAAAGGCTTTAGCGTCGGAATATATGTCCACCGTCGTACTTCCTACATATACCCCCGAGTAATCATAATTTATCCGCGCAATGCTGACCGGATCCTCCAGAACATCAGGATCATCATAGTCTATCTCCGAGTGGAGGTCCTCAAACTCCGCCGTTTTCGGAATCACGGCATACCCTCGGGGATTCAGCTCCAGCAGGGGGTGGGTGCTGCCGAAAATATCACTGTCGCTCTCAAAAAAGTCGGAGTTTGTTATCCTGTAATTCGTTTCGTGCTCCGCGATATAAATCTTCTTAAAATTGGCAAATCCGTATTCGAAAAGATCATGGGTATCCGTATACTGG
Organism: Lachnospiraceae bacterium; assembly: GCA_024680815.1. GTDB lineage: Bacteria > Bacillota > Clostridia > Lachnospirales > Lachnospiraceae > NK4A144. The sequence goes on from JAILBQ010000084.1 coordinate 18,661, forward strand.
CAGGGCGGCTCGTCCTTCATGATAACGCAGACCAGGGAAAGCCCGTCTCTCTGGGCGCAGGTAACAAGAGTTTCCCTTGCCACATTCGTGTAGCCTGTTTTTCCCCAGGTTATGTAGTCATATGCGTATTTCTGCCCCTTGTACATCTTATGGTGATTGACCATCGTGAATTCATCCGGCTGTTTCGCGCTGGGCCTGATGTCGTACCGCACGGTGCTCGCTATTCTGTGAAGAACCTCGTTCTTATCAAAAGCCGCCGCGATAAGCGCCAGATCATGGGCCGTGGTATAGTGCTCCTCATTCGGAAGCCCGTTGGCGTTCACAAAATGAGTGTTGGTACAGCCCAGTTCCTTTGCCCTCTCATTCATCATTTCCGCGAAGGCCTCGACGGAGCCCGCCACATGCTCCGCCACCGCGCTCGCCACTTCGTTTGCGCTGGCAAGCATTATACAGTACAGAGCCTCCTCCATGGTTATCTCCTGCCCTACATCCATTCCCACATTGGACGAACCGGGATCTATGCCGAAGACAGCTTCTCTTGAAAAGCTTACCATTTCGTCCAGAGAGCAGTTTTCCGCAGCCAGAAGACAGGTCAGAACCTTTGTGGTACTGGCGGGATAATGGATTTCATCTATATTTTTGCTGTAGAGAATAACTCCGCTTCCGGCTTCCATCAGAATGGCAGACTCTGCCTCCACCCAGGGGCCCTTAGGCCAGTCAGCCGGTTCTTCAGGGGACGCGGCAGGCTCTTCCTGTTCTTCGGGAGCTTCTTCCTGCTCTCCGGCGGCTTCTTCCCCGGCTTCCACCTCATCGGCAAAAACCGGAACAGCCCGGCAAGAGGAAAACACCGCCGTCAGACAGATCCACATCGAAAGGGCGGAAAGAATGATTTTTTTCAGCTTCTTTTGTTTAAGCATACTATATGATAGACTAAGGAACAGTTCACAGGAAACAACAGAACACCGACTTTGTAATAATACACTAATAAATCTGTCTGAGGCAACCTTTTATTATGAGACTGAAAAACGTACCGGGCGCAAGAGAAGCCGTTGCGGCGCATCCGCTGTGTATTAATTCTTCTGCAGGGTGGGATAAGGACTGGCCGGCTTTCTTCGGCCGAAGCGCACCTCTTTTTGTCGAGGTCGGCATGGGCAAGGGCCGTTTCATTATTGAACTGGCCCTGAAGCATCCCGAAATAAACTTCATCGGAATAGAGCGTTACGAAAGTGTTATGATCCGCGCCCTTCAGAAGCTGGAAAGAATGGGGGAAAACGCTCCGGAGAACATCCGTTTTATCAGAATGGATGCCCAGTATATCAATGACTTTTTCCGCCCCCGGGAAATCCAGCGTATCTATTTAAATTTTTCCGACCCCTGGCCCAAAGAGCGGCATGCCAAACGCCGGCTTACCTCAAGGCAGTTTCTCGCCGTTTTTGACAGGGTTCTTGCCCCGGACGGATTTATCGAATTTAAAACCGACAATCTTCCCCTTTTCGAGTTTTCCCTCGAAGAGCTTGAAAGCGCCGGCTGGAAGCTTAAGTATCATTCCTTTGACCTCCACGGTGACGCAGAGGCCATGAAAGACAACATCATGACAGAATATGAAGCAAAATTCAGCCGGGAGGGAGGGAAAATTTATAAATTCATTATATACAGAGAGGTCGGGGATGGGTTATAATCCTTTTGCAAGGTGTCTGAGCCAATGTTCTGATGAAAGGGGTTAGAAAAAATGGTTAAAAATGTCAGTTCTTCCGATTTTGACGAACTCGTATTAAAGGCGGAAAAGCCGGTTCTGGTGGATTTTTATGCCGACTGGTGCGGCCCCTGCAAGATGATGAGCCCGCTAATTGACGAGCTGTCGGAGGAATACAAAAACAGCTTTGACTTCTATAAGCTTAACACCGACGAGGCCGGAGACATAGCGCAGCGCTATAAGATCATGTCAATTCCGACTCTTATTATTTTCAAGGACGGCAGCCCGGAAAAGACCATTGTCGGAGCCCAGCCCAGAAAAGCCCTTGAGGCGGAGCTGTCCAGATATTAATTCTTTTTTCGCCGTTTTTTTACCGGTGAGCCCAGCAGGAAGGGGAAGAACCGGTTTATAAGCTCGATCATGAACACTTCCGCTATCAGCACGAATATGACGATCATGGTGTTGAACACATAGCTTTTTGCGTGGTTCACGTACTTGATAAAATGGAAGGCCGCGACCTCGGAGACATACAGAATGTAAAAGTCCATGTGGGTTGCCATGACGATCAGGGAATTCTTTCCATAATAAATTAACGGGAAGAGTATTTTTTTCCTGCTGACGCCCTCTAAGGATCTGCAAAGAATCACAAGTCCCAGACTGCCTGAAAGCGCGCCGAGGAAATACAGCGGAATTTTACCGAACACGCAGAAATGCAGATCCACCGGCCCGTTGATCAGGCTTATAAAAAACGTGGCCGCCAGCAGATCCAGACCCACAAAGGTTCGAATAAGCACAGGAACAGCCCGAAGGATTTTCGTCTTTTCAGGTTTTTTCATGTCCGGCTCCGGGCCTGTCAGAGACAGCACAGGATTCAGCCGCAAAAAACGCGTAAAAGCATATCCTGCCGCAACAAACAGCATACAGATCATTCCGCGGATAAGGGCTATTGCAACCATGTGGAACAGCTGGAAAACCATACTGCTTCCGAATGATGCATTGAGAGCCGTCAGTCCCGCGTTCAATGCCAGTGCCACTGCGGTCACGGCGGGAACGAGGAGCGGCGCCCAGCGGGAAAAGCGCTTAAGTATCAGTAAAAACAGCATTTCCGCAATGAAAAGCGCCGGAAGGAACCACATAACCGAGAAGCCGTAGAGCGTCACGGTCTGAAGCACATCCAGCAAAACCGCGTTCCATCCGCCGTCCCTCCCTGTCAGAAGGTAATAGACTATATAAATAATGATGTCCAGTACTGAAAAATAAATATACGGCAGCATTATCCTGCGGAGCTTTTTTAAGACCAGCTCCTTTAAAGGCAGCTCTGCCTCGCTGCGCAGCCATATAAGTATTCCAGAGGTCACAAAAAAGAAGGGCATGTGGAATGCCACAATGAAAAGCTTAAGAGCGCTTCCGATATATTCAATGTGTCCGAGTATCACAAGAATTATGCCGATTCCCCTGGCTATATCCAGATAATTAAGGCGGGAACCGGCCGCAGTCTGAGGTTTTTTCATATTTTACAGGGTCCTTTGCGGTTAATTACCTGTTAATTATACATATAAACACTTGCAAAATCAAAATGAATATACTATAATACCTATCGCGTTGTAAGAAATGTGTGAAAGCACTCCTGTTAAGCGCCTCTAGCTCAGTTGGTAGAGCACCTGACTCTTAATCAGGGTGTCCAGGGTTCGAGCCCCTGGAGGCGCACGAGCACTGTTTTTTGTGGACGGGAGAGCCATGGGGGACGGTGCTTTTTTTGAAATCGAAGCGTGGCTCAGTTTGGTAGAGCGCTGCGTTCGGGACGCAGAGGCCGCAGGTTCAAATCCTGTCGCTTCGACGAAAAACGAGGATACAAAGTATCCTCGTTTTTTGTCGAATTGAAGGTATTGACCTGCGGCCTCGCATGGTTTGAACGCACCCCCAAATTCTCCTACTCCGCCAGCAGGGCCAACCCTTCAAAATCCTCCGCGAAGCGCAGAAATAAACCCTCTTCGGTAAACGCGCATTCCTCATGGGGGAAAGCCGCGTAAAGCTGCTGTATTCTCCCTTTAAGGCGCGAGGGAAGAGGAACGGTAAGCTCCGTCCCGCCTGCGCCTTCAAAACCGTGAATAACGATAAGCACCCTTTTTTCCGCAGACCGGACGAGGGCCTGCCATCCTTTCGGGTGCCGCATGGAAGAAAGTCCGTTACGATAAATCCGGCTTCGTCCGTTCAGAATCACCTCCGCGGCCTCCCGATAAAAGGCTATGCCCTGATTGGCGGCCTTCCATTGCTCTTTGCTTAACTGCTCCACATCTCCCGATATGCACATCCGCCCGAGGCAGGTCGCGCTCAGTGAATAAACGATTCTCTTAATCGAATCCTCCTTTCTGAGTACCGCCCAGATCTGGCTCTGACAGGGAAGGATTGCATTATGAAGATTCGCTGCAATCACGGGGATCTCAGCGCACTCATGGGCATCCGAAAAGGAGGCCATGCTGCAAAGTCCCATTGACAGCGGCTCCAGACGATGGCCGCCGGAGGCGCAGTTTTCAACGACAATATCCTTAATCGACTGACGGATTTCCCTGATAAAGTCAGCCGAAGCTTTCATATTCTGCAAAAGCCCCTCTCCCGGGGACTCCGCTCCGTCACAGCCCGGGCCGATTGTTTCGTTATAGTCTATTTTGATATATCCGAAACCGTTATCCTTAAGCGTTCCTATTACTTTCTCCCTTAGCCGTTCTATCGTTTCGGGACGGCGCATGTCCAGGAAACGTCTGGAATCGGTCTTTATTACCTTTCCGTCTCTTTTTAACAGGAACTCCTCTCTCTGAGCAATTTTTGCGTATTGTCCGACATTTTCTATTTCAAACCAGAGCCCCGGAACAAAGCCTGTCTCCTTTATGAGCTCCGCTGTATACTTAAGACCCTCAGGAAAGAGCTCCTTTGAAACTTCATAGTCTCCGATTCTGTCCTCCCAATCGCTGCCGTCCTGATTGTACCAGCCGCTGTCTATAACAAAATAAGCAATATCCTTTCCCTTCAGAACCTCCAGAAGCTTTTTGATACGCGCCTCCGACGGATTGCCCCAGGTGGAGCAGTATTCATTAAAAACAACCGGCAGCTCCTTTTCCAGCGGCGCGCTGGTAAGAAACCCTTCCAGCCCGTATGAAGTCAGCCTCTGACAGAACATCGTAAAATCCGTTTCTCCGGCGCAGGAAACAATAGCCTCCGGGGTCTCAAAGGTTTCGCCCGGTCCGACATTCTTTATCCAGCCCCCCAGCTCCCTGTCGGCAAGTCCTCCGCTGAAGGATAAACCGTCGTCTCTTCTGTAGAAGCTCATCTGCCAGGAGGCATTGGCCTTAAGAAACGCACCCCAGAAAATATGATTCACACTGTCATAAACCGCACCGAAGGGGAAAAACTGATTCACCGGCAGGGATCCCGCCTGCCCGTAACGTTCGCACCGCACGCCGTGTCCCGACCAGGAACGTTCAAGCAGCAGCTCTTCAGCACTTCTTTGCTCCACTCTTCCCTCGGCGCTCCAGGCGCTGCGAAGCCGGAAGAGGGAGAGAGAATCCGGAGCGTCTCCCGGAATACAGGGTGTAAGATAAGGCAGGGAAAAGCTCTCGATCATTTCAAGGGAAACTGTCTCAGCGCTTAGATTTCCGAAACGGCAGGACATGGTCATATATTCCCGGCCGTCCTGATATTTAAGAATATGGGAGGCCTCATACCCCCGCTCGTCCCGAAGGCTGGTGATGATTTCAAGGGTCTCCTCCGTTTTATTAACCTTCTGCCCCTGAAACTTAAGCCTTTTCACACTTTCACCGTTTCTTAAGGAATGGCCCTGGGAAAATCCGCCGTTATAACAGTCTCCGGCAAGCTTGTACTGAACAAGACTCTCAGGCCTCATATCCTTTTTAATATCCTCCGGGGAAAGAGAAACCGCGGCCGGCAGCAGAAGTACGCTGCAGCATCCCTCCCCGTCCTTAAAATAAAGAACCCTCATATCTCCCAGGGTAAATTCACTTAACTTTGTCATTTCCGTTTTTCCTCTCCGCTTTTTTACTGTTCACCGCGCCTCCGCCTGCATTCCGTAACCGGCCGTGAACAGTAACTATTATACAGGTTTTCGGTGTTTTTGGCATCCTTCGGGTTTGCTAAAACCACCGCTACTTGCTACAATAGCACTATGAATAAAATGACCGATAAGGAAATGCGGGCATTCGCACACATATCGCTGGTCATCGCCGTTATACTTTTCTCACTGTTCCTGTCGTTTTTTAATCTGGCTATAGGACGGGACGGCTGGACGATACCTCTTTTTCTTGCCGCGGGTATTATCTGTCTTATACTCCATGTGGCGGGATTCCTGACTGACGGACTGAGAATTTATTTTTTCAGTGCGGTACTGTTTATTGAGCTTTTCTACTATATTGTAAAGAGCATTTCGATTTTAGACAGCGTGCCTGTCGTTTTTATGCTGCTGATACTCCTAACCGGAACCCATGAAAAGAAGCTCGTGTGGGGATGCGCGGCCATTGCTTCCTTTGGGATGGGCTTCAGGGTCGCACTGGCTTTTGACAATCCCGCTTCGCTTGATCTTATACGAACGTCTTTAAATATCCTGCTGTTCTTATTAACAGCCTTTCTGCTTTCCAGGATGATCTCATCCTATGAACACACAGAAGCAGTCTTTATTGACAGAATAAGCGATCTGGAAGCGGAAAATAAAAGCGCGGGAGATTTTCTTGCAAACGTTTCCCATGAGATACGTACCCCGATTAATGCGGTAATCGGACTTACGGGTGTATGTATTGACGAGGAGGAAAACGAGGAAAAAAACGAGGTGCTTCGTTCCGTTTCGGAAGCAGGGATGCGAATTGCGGGGCAGATCAGCGATATCCTCGATTATTCCGAGATCGATATGGATAAGCTTGCGGTGAATATGGAAAATTATACCATCGCTTCACTGTTAAACGATCTTGTATCCGAGCTTAAACCCTTCCGAAAAAAAGATGTGGAGCTTGTGATTAATGTTGATCCTTCCCTTCCCGAAATCTTGAGAACCGACCCCATAAAGCTCAAAAAAATTCTCCGGCACTTAATAGTAAACGGCCTGAAATATACAAAAGAAGGCGGAGTGTATGTCCATATCACATATACGCCCCAGAAATACGGTCTGAACCTGTGTGTTGATGTAACCGATACCGGTATCGGCATGACAGAAGAAGAGCTTGAGCGGGTATATAACAGATTTTATCAATCGGATTCGGGAAGAACAAGAGCAACCGGAGGGCTGGGCCTCGGATTGGCAATAGTACAGGGCTTTGTCCGCGCCCTGGGGGGCTTTGTCACTATTGACAGCAAAGAGCAGGAAGGAACAACGGTGCATCTGAGCATTCCCCAGGAGATTGTCAGTAACGCTCCATGCATGTCTGTTGAAGATAAAGACAAAAAAGTCATCGGTACTTTCCTCCGGTATTCAAGATTCCCGCGTCCCGAAGTCAGGGAATACTATAACGCCGTAATAAAGAATCTGACCGAAACCCTGAAGCTCAATGTGCGCCGCATGGATAATATCGATGACCTGGATAAGCTCATTGAAGATAAACAGCTTACACATCTCATAGTGGGCGAAGAGGAATACATGGCTTATACCGGGTATTTGGACGAGCTCGCGAAAGAAAAGCTCATACTGATTATAGTATGCGATGATGATTTTGTGCCGGGCGATAAAACAGAGGCTGTTTCAGTCAGAAAACCTTTCTATTGCTTCCCGATAATCAATATCTTTAATACCAGGAAGAGCGCCCTTAAGGTTCCGGAAAAGCGTATGTACCTATACGGCATACAAAGCCTTGTGGTTGATGACGAGCCCATGAACCTTACGGTCGCATCCGCTATCTTTAAACAATACGGAATGGAGGTTGATACAGCCCTTTCCGGCAAAGAAGCCATTGAGCTTTGCAAAAAGAGAAAGTATGATCTTGTTTTTATGGATCATATGATGCCTGAGATGGACGGTGTGGAGACTGTCAGGCGTATACGTATAGAAACGGGCTTAAACAGACAGGATACCGCTTTTATCGCGCTTACCGCAAACGCAGCGAGTAAGGCTCTTGAAATGTTTATTTCGGAGGGCTTCGACGGCTTTGTGAGTAAGCCGATAGTTCTCTCGGAGCTGGAGCATGTACTGAAGAGCCTTTTGCCCGAAACATCCATAATCTATGAATACCCTGCTGTTGTTGCGGGTTCAGGAGGATCAGACAACAGCAGTTCCGGCAATGCTGTGCATCATCACGATGAAACCGATCGCGGCAAAGAGGATATACTCACGTTATTAAGCAAAGGCGGACTCAATGTTACGAGCGCCCTTGAATATTGCATGAATGACAGGGAGCTGTATGAAGAAATACTTATTGATTATGCAGAGATAGAAATAACCAGGGCCCGGGAGCTGGAAGAATATTTTAAAGCTTCAGACTGGTACAATTATCAGGTTCGCGTCCACGCCATAAAGAGTTCTTCCAGAACAATCGGCGCCGAAGACCTTTCCGTCAGCGCAAGGATTCTCGAGCAGGCATCCGCGGACGGCAACGCCGATATTATCAGGGCGCATCACCGGGAGCTTATTCTTAAATATGCCGAAGTTGCGAAACTTATCCGTCAGATATTTGATAAGGAAAGTGCTTAGTGAAAGAAAAAATCCGGAATTTAATTAAATATCTGTTTGACTGGCAGGAAGATGTTCAGGACAGGCTTTTCCTGCTTCTTACCTCTATCGCGCTCTGCGGTATAGTGCTGGCGTTTATCGGCAGCATTATAGTCGGAGAGAGCCTTGTGTCAATTATGTCTCTGGTCGTCGGATTTTTTGTTTTCTTTCCGATTGCCTGGCTGGGCTACAGGAATCGCAGAATCAGGGACACTTCCACTATCGTTGCTTTCCTGCTGGTTCTGGTCTTCTTTCCGATAATTTTCTTTACCAGCGGCGGAATACGCGGCGGAGCGCCTTTATGGTTCGTGTTTGCAATATTGTATATAGGCATGATACTCCGGGGCAGGGTCAGGATATTTTTCTCCCTGGCACAGGTGCTTGTGATCGTATTCTGTTATTACATTCAATATACACATCCCGAGTGTATCACCCCGCACGATGAATACGAATTTTTTACCGATTCTCTTTGCGCCCTCCTTATCGTGGGGCTGATACTTACCCTGCTTATGAGTTTTCAGACGTATGTATATCGCAGGGAAAACGAGATATTGAAATCGCAGAAAGAAGAGATAGAAAAACTGAACAAAGCGCAGAACCGTTTCTTTTCAAGTATGAGCCACGAAATCCGTACGCCCATCAATACGATCATCGGCCTTAACGAGATGATACTCCGGGAAAAACCCACCGGGGAGATAGCTGAAGATTCACTGAATATTCAGGCTGCAAGCAATATGCTCCTCCATCTTGTAAATGACATTCTCGACATGTCCAGACTGCAGGCCGGCCAGGTGCAGCTGTCTCAGACGCCCTACAATACAAAGGACATGCTTCTGGATGTGATCTCGATGCTTCAGGTTGCAGCAGACAATAAAGGGCTTGAATTTAATGTAAACATCGATCCGGAGCTCCCGGCAGAGCTTTCGGGAGATGAAGTCCGGTTAAAGCAGATTCTTATCAACATCCTGAACAACGCCATCAAATATACGGAGGAAGGCTTTGTAAAGTTTTCCGTTCAGTGCGAAAACCCGGCCGGCGATGAAGTCAGCGTTGTCTATTCCGTAAGCGATTCGGGGATAGGAATAAAGCGTGAGAATATTGACGATCTTTTTTCCGCTTTCAGGAGAATGGACGAGGAGAAAAACAAGGGTATCGAAGGCACGGGACTCGGACTGTCAATAGTTAAACAGTTTGTGGATCTCATGGGCGGAAAAATCACGGTAAACAGTGTATATACCAAAGGCTCAACCTTTATCATTGAAATTCCCCAGAAGGTTATAAACAGGGAAGGCGTCGGACAGATAGATTCCGGTTCGAAACGCGAAATCAATAAAATTGCAGAATATCATCAAAGCTTTGAGGCGCCCCGGGCACGTGTTCTTGTGGTTGATGATACGGCCACAAACCTTATGGTCGTGCGTAAGCTTCTTAAGGAAACAAAGGTTACGGTTGATACGGCCTCCGGAGGAGAGCGTGCCCTTGAGATGACACTTGAAAATTCCTATCACGTAATATTCATGGATCATCTTATGCCCGGGATGGATGGAATAGAATGTATGCACAGGATACAGAACCAGACGGGAGGGTTAAGTAAAACAGCTTTATTTGTCGCGCTTACGGCCAATACGGGAAACGAGAACAGATTTCTGTATGAAAAAGAGGGTTTTGACGGATATCTGACTAAGCCGATCAAAGGAAACGCCATAGAAGAAGAGCTTCACGGGCTCCTCCCCAAAGAGCTTATAACCATGGACAAAATGAAGGGAGTCGAATATGCCGAAAGCGGATTATGGATATCAGGAAGCCGCAAAAAAATCCCCGTAATGATTACAACCTCAAGTACGGCCGATATCCCGGATGAACTGATAAAAAAATATAATATGGCTGTTATTCCGATCACAATAGAAACGGAGGACGGATGCTTCAGAGATTCCATCGACATTGATTCTGCCGGGGTTCTTTCCTATATGATTGAGGAGGGCAGGAAGGCGCAGATGAACCCGCTGAATCAGAGCGAATATGAAACATTTTTTGCGGAGCAGCTCCAGCATGCCAACAATATCATACATATATCGGTTTCATCGAAGGTTCACGCTAACAGCTACATGGCTTCAGTGGACGCCGCAAAGAGCTTTGAAAATGTGCGCGTGGTGGATACCGGACAAATCTCCACAGGCCAGGGGATTTTAGCTTTAGCCGCCGCGGGCATGGCGGAGGACGGCATGGATCCCGATACTATTATAAATAAACTGGAGATCCTGAAAAAAGAAGTTACAACGAGTTTTATCGTGGATAATATGGATTATCTTGCCGGAACAAAAAAGGTAAGTCCCGGTATTGCAAAGTTTACCAGAGCTTTTATGATCCGTTCGGTTTTGTGTTTCAGGAACGGGAGGATTTTTTTATCCAAAGTTTATTTCGGCTCCAAAAAACGAGCATGGCATAAGTATATTTCATACGCCCTGCGAAACGGAAAGACCATAGACCGCAGCCTCCTTTTTATAACCCATGTCGGGCTTTCCAGGAAAGAGCTGCTGGAAATAAAAGAAGCAGTAGGGCAAAAAGTGGCTTTTGATAAGATCTATTTCCAGAAAGCATCTCCTGCAATTGCTACAACAACCGGTCCGGGAACCTTCGGGCTGCTTTTCTGGCGGCTTGACGATTTCCACTCTTCTCCTATCAGCGCTCCCTGATAATCCACCTTTCTCTGCACTATTAACGTCCTGCAGCGTGAGCTCATGGCCCTTTTCCAGCACGGCGTTGCACTCTGTGCAGCAAAGATCGCCTGAGTAGCCGGTTGCAGTACAGGTGGCCTCCCGAACGTTCCGGAGTTCCTTACCGGGGTGGCTGCAGTCCGTTACCGTAAGGGTGACGGTCAGAGGATAAGGATCTGCAAAGCCTCCGCAGGCTCTTCAGCTTCTTCCACAGCCGGCGCGTACGCTACTCTTCCAACAAAAATGGCAGCATATACACAGGCATAAATACAGTCTGACCATCCTTCGAAATATCCTTCTGTGAGAAGATATATGGTCTTGAAGTTATCTTCGAATACCGGCTGCAGAAAACGTCAATAGATTTGTGAGACGCTGTTGCTGATGATTTTATCTCTATTGGAATTATTTTCTGTTTAAGCCCTATCAGGAAATCCATCTCATAATAATGACCGCTGTCATTCTTTGGCCAGGTATGATAGCAAAGTTCTCTTCCGGAGGCTGCGATCATCTGAGCCGCCACATTTTCATATAGATATCCAAGATTGGCCGGCAGCTTGTCTGATAATAATTTTTCATAAAGTATGTTTTCCACAGCCGGCCTGTCTATAAACATCAAAGTTACGAACAAACCCGTATCTGCGGTATAAAGCTTATAACTGTTTAAATCCTTTGTCCCGGACAGACTTATATCAGGCCTTGTTATGTTATATGACACCAATACCGTCTGAGAATCTATCACATCATATAACCTCTCCAAATCTCTTTTCTGTGTTTTTTTACCTGTCGCGCTGGAAATGACATAACGTTTTTTATTCTGTGACAACTGTGAAGGCACATCCCTGTATATTCTGGAGGAAAGGCCCGAATTATCTATTTTCCTGAAATCATCCTCATACAGACGAATAATTCCTCGCTTAACCTCATCTATTTCTTTAAAGCTCTTTTTTTCAATATATGCCTGCACCGCCTGTGGCATCCCGCCTACAGCCATATAAATCCTAAAGTCACGCATCAGCTTTCTGTTTACGGAATTACCCACTTCCTTCTTTTTGTCATAGAAATCCTTTAACAGTCTGTATGTTTTATTTCCGGTTGCCCATAGAAACTCCTCATAATCCAACGGATATAATTTGAGCTTCATTTCTTCTGATGGAATAAGAATATCTTTGACATTCTTTTTTATTGATATCAGAGAACCTGTCTCAATATAATCATATCTTCCATCAGCCACAAGATGCTTGATCGCCTGTCTTGCCTTTGGGAACAATTGGACTTCATCAAAAATAATTACTGAATTCCGATTTACCAACTGAACTCCTGTTATTGTCTGAAGTCTGAGAAAAAATCTGTCCGGATCTGCTATATCGTCAAAGCAATCCTTTATTTCCCCGGATGCTTCGGAAAAGTCTATCAAAACGTATGATTTATATTCTTTTTTGGCAAACTCCTTCACAAGAGTACTTTTTCCTACACGTCTGGCACCTTCGACAAGGATCGCATATTGCCCGGCATAGGAGTTCTTCCATTCAAGTAATTTATCATATAGCTTTCGTCTAAACATAGCCATATTGCACCTCCGCTCAGATGCCCCAAGAAAAACATCCGTTTTACCAAACATATTTTACCCCAAATTATCCGTTTTGCCAAGATTTCATGTCGCAATTTTATCCTATATTCCAGAGTTTTTATAAAAACGCCCCGGAGCGGGTACTCCGGGGAGGGGCGCGGTATTAAATATGCAAAATTTTCTCCATCTCCTCTTACATTGCCAACAATGATCTTTCATCTTCATCATCGATTAGTTCTATCTGTTCACCAATTTCCAAACAATCGCATAATACTTTTAATATGTCAGCAGTAGTGGATTTTGGATTTCTCTTTAACAAATCAAGCACTTTTTTTCTTATATTTGCATCTGCGCTCATCCATCGAGTCATGCAGCTAACGAAATCATCATAACTATCTGAAACATTCTGCATTAATTCTTTATCACTCATGCCTTTTCCTCCTGTCGCTTGTCGGATACTTAC
>JAILBQ010000127.1 GCA_024680815.1 Lachnospiraceae bacterium
TATCTACGATACCCAGATGACAAAGATACTTACTTCTCACGATGTTACGTGGAGCAGACGTGACAGCTTTTGCAAAGACCAGTATGCAGTCTCTCAGCCTGAAGAGAGACCAACGGCTCCGATAAGAATACAGATCACGCAGACAGAACAGCCCCGTTACGATGACGGCTTCAGCCAGTTCAACTTTGAGGAGGGTCTGTGGAATGAGTGAATCTTTATACGAGCAGATACAGGCATCCGCAAAATATCTGGGCATAGATTTTTCGGCACAGGAAGTAGCACAGTTGGCAGTCGATAGGGAATTCGAAGATGATCATATAGACGCAATAGCATCTGTGTTTTCTTATCTTCAGGAAAAGAAAAGTGACCAGATCATCGCTACACAGCTGCGGATGAGCCGGCTTCCGTTGAAAGAGCCAAAGTCATTTGAAAATTTTAACTTCTCCGTTCTCCATGGCAAGCAAATGGAAGCACTAAAGGCGCTGCCCACATTGTCAGCACTTTATGCACATAAGAACCTTGCATTTATTGGACCGCAGGGTGTAGGGAAGACACATTTGGCGATGGCTTATGGAAGGGAATGCTGTCTGAAGGGCATGAAGGTCTACTTTCTCAAGGCTACGGAACTGAATCAGAAGTTCACGGATGCACGTAAATACGGCCGCGAAAGCTCCGTAATTAATGGTCTTGTAAAACCTTCCTGCCTTATTGTGGATGAGGTAGGGCGCTGTGTATTCGACAAGGAAAACACGAGGATGTTTTTTGATGTCATAGACAGACGGTATAACAAGGAGGGGCCGAATACGATGATATTCACCAGCAACAAGAGCCCTGACAAATGGAGCGAGTTTTTCAGCGAAGATTCATCGCTGCTCTGTTCTCTTGACCGCATTTTTGATGTGGCTACAGTTTTTGTCATTAAAGGTAATAGCTACAGAGGAAAACAGTGTGAGACAATCGCACTTTCAGCTGGCGACCCTATACGATTAACTAAGAACAACACAAATTAACGAAAGGAGTAGCGCCGCTGCATTGGTTGTTTTATTTCGGCTGGAATTGGCGGTTTTATTTCGACTCTGGGTGGTCGATTTAGCCCGGCTCTAACAACATTTTATATATCCTTTCTTGTCTTTAAATCCTCTTTAAATACGCTCTTTTCTCTATTCGGATAATATGCGGTAACGATAAATACTTCATCGCCATTACAACCGACAACAGCATGGATAATTTCTGATACATGAAAGAACGTCTTTACGACTGATTCCCCTGCTTTGAATCTTTCCGGCAACGTGAGTTGTCCATATTATTTTTCTCTGATTGCATAAGAAACGTATAATTTCTATATCCATATAAGAAATATTATCATATATTTAGTCAAAAAGGAATAACAGCTACTTCCGGTGCGCGTTGAAAGACACCTTAAAAAATGGTATCATAATGACACCAGCGCAAGAAACCGTTATCCGAAAAGTAGCAAAAGAGGGGGCTTGATTATGGACGCTTTGCTTGCATCAATTCAGTTTATCTGCGGGAAAATTCAGGTGGTTTCCGATCTGTTCTGGGATTTTCCGACGAATTTCGAATGGTATTCCAATATTCCGCTGCTGGGGAATTTTTCCCTGGCCATCATCCTGCTTATAGGTTCCGGAATTTATTTTACCGTGAGACTCCGTTTTATTCAGGTGCGGAAATTCAAACACTCGTTTTCGGTGCTGCTGCAGAAGGAAAGCGGCACCGGCTTATCTCCCATCGCTTCCTTCTTTCTGTCGACGGCGATGCGGGTGGGCCCGGGAAATATCCTCGGAGTGACGGGCGCCGTTTCGGTCGGCGGCCCGGGCGCGCTTTTATGGATGTGGGTTTCCGCCTTTTTCGGAATGAGCACGGCTTTTGTGGAATCCACCCTTGCCCAGATTTTCAAGGAGAAAAAGGAAGATGAATACATCGGAGGAATGGCGTTTTACGGGCGCAAGCTCTTAAAGAATTCAGCCATCGTCGGCGGAGTGCTCTCCCTGATGTATATCATATATGCTCTGCTCTGCTTCCCGGCCCAGGGCTTTAACAGCGTTTCCGCCCTCGGGCAGATCGCCGGAATCGTTACGGGCACCGAGCTTCCCACAACCCATGCGGTCTACTGGATCGGCTTCGCGCTGGTGATCATCGTAACTATCGCGGTTTCCTTCGGCGGCACGAAAAAAATCGCGAAGGTCACCGATCTTCTGGTTCCCGTTATGGCGGTTGTTTACGTCATGACCGCGCTGGTGCTTATCGTGATCAACTTTTCAAGAATCCCCTGGTTTTTCCAGGCCGTGTTTACCCAGGCCTTCAAACCGGAGGCGGTCTTCGGCGGAGCCTTCGGAACCGCTCTTTCCCAGGGTGTAAAGAGAGGACTTATGTCCAATGAAGCCGGCCAGGGTACCATCACAATGCCCGCCGCCGCCTCTGATGCCGAGCATCCCTGTGATCAGGGCTGTATCCAGGCTCTGGGCGTTTTTCTGGACACCATCGTGATCGCCACAATGACCGCGTTCATCGTTATCATGGGACATGTCTGGCTCACGGATTCCGCCGACGCCTGGTTCGATATGGGCAAGCTTCCGAAGTTCCTTGCCTCCGTGGAGGAGCTGACCCCCGGGACAGCCTTTAACAATGTGGTGACGTTTCTCGTGACCCTCTGCTTCGGGCTTTTCGCCTTTACCTGCCTTTTGGGCTTCATGTCCTTCTCGGAAATCTGCGCGAACAGAATCAGCCGGAACAAGGCCTTTATCAACACGATCCGCGTCCTTGACATCATAGTCATAATTTTCGGGATGCTTACCAGCATTGTGGGTATGGATCTGGGAGCTCTCTGGGATCTTTCGGATTTTGCCAATATCCTTATCGCCTACTGCAATATCCCGCTTCTGTACATCGGTTTCAAATACGTGAAGCGGGCTCAGCTGCACTATGAAAGCAAGGAGGGCACACCCTTCGGCTCGAAGGTGGCCGGCCTCGACCTGCCGGTGTGGGATAACAGGAAGAAATAATTGAAACGGGGGAGTGATCACTCCCCCGTAGTGATCACTCCCCCGTCATTTGGTAGTACTCTTCTGTTTCATCAATATCATTCACGGGGGGCTTAAGCCCCTCGATGGTGATATTGTTTTTTTCCGCGTAATCCCAGAGGGCCGCGTGTATCGCCTGCTCGGCAAGCAGTGAGCAGTGGACCTTTACGGGCGGCAGCCCGTCCAGGGCTTCCATAACCGCCTTATTGGTGACCTCAAGGGCCTCCTGAACGGTTTTCCCCTTTACCAGCTCCGTGGCCATCGAGCTTGTGGCTATGGCGGCTCCGCAGCCGAAAGTCTTGAATTTCGCATCCCGGACGACCTGATTCTCGTCAATATCCAGATACATCCTCATGATATCGCCGCATTTCGCGTTTCCTACGGTACCCACGCCCGACGCGTCTTCTATCTCTCCGACATTTCTCGGATTTGAAAAATGGTCCATTACCTTTTCGCTGTAATCTGTGACCTGGCTCATTTTATTTCTCCTTATTCTTTACGAAGTCCTCATAAAGCGGCGACATTCCGCGCAGCCTTTCTATGATCTTTTTCAGGGTGTCCACCGTGTAATCCACGTCCTCTTGTGTCGTTTCCTTCGATATCGTAAGCCTTAAGGACCCGTGGGCGATCTCGTGGGGCAGCCCGATGGCCAGAAGGACGTGTGAAGGATCAAGGGAACCCGAGGTACAGGCGGAGCCCGACGAAGCGCAGATGCCGTTCTGGTCAAGGAGAATAAGGAGCGATTCACCCTCAATAAATCTGAAGCAGAAGTTGGCGTTGTTGGAAAGCCTGTGAACGGGATCTCCGTTTAATCTCGTATAGGGAATCTCCTCCAGAACTCTTTTTATCAGCCTGTCCCGAAGCGCCGCCTCATAGGAAGCCGTTTCCTCCATTCCCGCCGCAAAAAGCTCCGCGGCCTTTCCGAGCCCGATTATTCCGGAGGCGTTGACAGTTCCGGCTCTCCGGCCGTTTTCCTGGGCTCCCCCGTGAATAAGATTGGAAAGTTTTGTCCCGCTTCTTACATACAAAAAGCCGACCCCCTTTGGCCCGTTGAACTTATGCGCACTGGCCGACAGAAGGTCGATATTCATTTTTTCCACGTCGATGGGAACGTGTCCGAAAGCCTGCACGGCATCGGTATGAAAAAGAACGCCGTGGGAATGAGCGATTTTCCCGAGCTTCGCGATGGGCTCAATCGTTCCTATTTCGTTGTTGGCAAACATTACGGACACGAGAATCGTTTCCGGCCTGATTGCCTCCTCCAGCTCCCGGGGCTTCACAAACCCGTTTTCATCCACCGGAAGGCGCGTCACCTCCACCCCGTGTTTTTCCAGAAATTCACAGGTGTGCAGTACCGCGTGATGCTCTATTGCCGTGGTGATTATGTGATTCCCTTTATCCTTAAGGGCGTCCGAGACGCCTTTTATGGCCCAGTTATCGGATTCGCTCCCTCCGGCCGTAAAAAATATCTCTTTCGCCCTGCAGCCGAGGATTCCCGCTATGGTTTCCTTTACCCCGGCTGTCTTTTCCGCAACCTTTCCGGCAGCCTTATAGGTACTGGAGGGATTAAAATATTCCCCGCCGAAATACGGCAGCATCGCTTCCAGCACTTCCGGCGCAACCCTGGTCGTTGCCGCGTTATCCATATAGATCAGTCTGTCCATCTGTACCACCTCATTTACCTACTTTTACAGTGGGTATTATACTTATTAACGATAACATTTGTCAAACGTTCCGCATGGCACAGTAGTGAATGCCATGCGGAACGACAGATCAAATCGTTATTCAGGTGTTAAAGACAGGATTCTAACAATTTCATTAGCAGGTCAGGTCGAAGGGCTTCCCGAATGATTTTTTTCCCAATCTTTTCGAATAGCATCCAGCTGACCCCACCATATCCTTTCATCAGATTGACGCAATTTACGGGCGATTTTTCTCGCCTTCTCTAACGACTTCTCTTCTGATTCTTCTGGCTTGCATCTGAATATCACTTTCCCATCTGTGTCTCTGATAACTTCCCATTCTTTGAAATCATTCAGGTAAATATACCCTCCGGCGACGGCCTCAAGCGCTTCGTCGGGGAGCTCTATCCCTGCTTTGCCTGCGAGCTTCATCAGCTCCTCCGGCGTTTTACATGCTCTTGCCTGCTCCTTCTGCTCGTCGGTGAGGCTGTCCCAGATGCCCTTCAGCGTCTCCGCCAGCTTGCGGTCGTCAGTTACGTTACTGTTCTCTTCCATTGATAATTCCCCTTTCTTTTTTTCACTCTTTTTTTTTTTCACTTTTTAAAGGCTTTCGCCCGGTTACCTGAAACTGTGTGCTTTCAGAACTTCGCCCCCAACTATTGATACGAGGAAATTTGAAACGCGGCAGCTATTTTTTCTTGCCGGAGTAAAACAGATCATCGATCGTTATTACATTTTGAATATCTGCTGTACAGGAACCCTCGGTAACGCCATAAGGTGTTATCAAAATTGCATGGATCGCATAACGGGCACCGGTAACCGACAAAAAGTCTGAGCTTTTTTTTCTGATATCCTCAGCAACCTTTTTTGTTATTGCAAACATTTTTCCTGAAAACTTCATTTCACACAAATTGATCACCTGATCTTTTCTCACGATCATTAAGTCGATCTGTGATCCGTAAATGCCATTTGCCGCATCCTGCTTACAAGCCCATGAATATTCTTCGCTCAGTATGCCGGAAATTCCAAGCGCCTGTTTTATTTGAGATACGTGCTCAAGGCAAACTCTTTCAAAAGCCAACCCGCACCATGCGTTGACCTGCGGCGTATTGATCTGATTGCTCCAATAGTGTTCATCGGTCGGCCTGGCATCCAGAAATTTATAATAGAAAAGAGTAAAGTTATCGATCAGCTGATAGACAGTATTTCGCTCTTTCATTCCATATCGGCGGTATTTTCTAAGAAAACCGCAGCTTTCCAATTCCTCCAGCCGTGTCGTGAAATTACCCGAATCTGCCGAATGGGTTGCTTTTAACAGTTCTTCTCTGGTCATGCCTGTTTTCTTTTTTCCCAACGCAGAAACGATTCTAATATAAGGCTCCGGCTTCTTGAATAATGCGGCATACAAATAGTCAAATTCCTGCTCCAATGGCGCATCTTTGTAAAAAAAAATGCGGTCTATGTTCTGAGGCAGGCTTAGCCCTTTTTCAAGAAAACTCCAGTAATAAGGAATACCTCCCATGATCATATAGCATTCAAGGATCTGATGACGGTTCATAATAATATTTCGGGACTGAATGTATTCTTCACATTCTTTTAATGTAAACGGCTGAAGATGAATCCGACAGGACAGGCGGTTGTACAGACCGCCTTTGTTATGGATGATTTTGTTCAGCATCCAGGATGTAACCGAACCGCAGACGATAAGAAGGACATCTGTCCTTGCAGAAGCCCAGCCGTTCCAGAAACCTTCGAGTGCCATGATAAAGTTGCTGCCGTGGGTATCCATCCATGACAATTCATCGAGGAAGATTACTTTCCTTTTCTCTGCAGAATTCCGGATCAGCTCTTTAAGGAGTTCAAATGCTTCAAGCCAGTTCCCCGGCTTTGAAAAATCCTTTAGTCCGTATTCCCGAAGGGAAGCGCAAAATTCAAACAGTTCATCGTATAGCTTTCCGCCATAATATCCTGTGTGCTGAAATGTAAATTTTGAATTCAAACTTTCGCGAATCAGGTACGTTTTTCCAACCCTGCGTCTTCCATATACGGCAACAAATTTGGAGCCTTCTGCCCGATAGGCTTCTTCCAGTACGTTTTTTTCATTTTTTCGACCGACCAGCATTTCTTCGTCCCCCGTAAAGTGTTTATTTCCGGCGATAATTGCATTATAAACGACATTACCGCCAGAATCAACTATCGATTCTGGCGGTAACTTGTCTATTCTTTGGCTTGCCGCCGGAAACCGGAGGTTCCGAAGGCCTCGGGACCGGTTACCTTAATCGCTTCATTCATAAGCGAAATATCCGGCCGCTTAGCCGAACTGGCTGTTGTAGAGCACGGCGTATTTTCCGCCCAGCTTCATCAGCTCGTCGTGGTTTCCCACCTCCTTGATGTCGCCGTTTTCCATATAGAGGATCATGTCCGAATCCCGGATCGTGGAAAGCCTGTGGGCTATAACAAAGCTGGTTCTGCCCTTCATCAGGGTCGCCATGGCGTTCTGTATCACCTGCTCCGTATGGGCATCCACATTGCTGGTGGCTTCGTCGAGAATCATGATTTCGGGATTTGCGATTATGGCTCTTGCTATGGTAAGGAGCTGCCTCTGGCCCTGGGAGATATTTTCGGCTCCCTTGGAAAGCATCATGTTATAGCCGCCGGGCATGGTTTTTATAAAGGTGTCGGCGCAGACCGAAGCGCAGGCCTTTTCAATCTCTTCGTCCGTCACTTCCCTGTCGGTGCTGTATTTTAAGTTATCCCGTATGGTTCCCTCAAAGAGCCAGGTGTCCTGCAGCACCATTCCGAAATGCTTCCTTAGCTCATGGCGGGTCATTTCCTTCGTGTCGACGCCGTCCACCGTGATATTTCCGCCGTTTATCTCGTAGAAGCGCATAAGAAGATTAATAAGCGTCGTCTTGCCGGCGCCTGTAGGTCCGACAATGGCGCATTTCTGCCCGGGCTTAACGTCAATGGACACATCCGTCATCAGAAGCTTATCCGGCACATAACCGAACTGAACATGGGAAAACGTGACCGCCCCGTCGGTTTTTTCGGGAACCTTTCCGGAAGCCGGGTCGGGAATTTCCTCTTCGGCGTCCAGCAGGGCAAATACCCGCTCTCCCGCCGCTCCCGCCGCCGAAAGCTGGCCGGACATCTGGGCAAAGGTGGTAAAGGGCATGGAGAAGTTTTTCGTGTACTGCAGAATAGACTGCACATTACCGATGGTAAGAGTTCCTTTAAGAGCAAAGAGACAGCCCACCAGAGCGCTTAAGGCATAGCCGATGTTGTTTACGGCCTGGGTCACGGGCATAACTGAACCGGCCAGCCCCTCGGCCTTCTGCGCCTTACCCTGAAGGGCATCGTTGATCTTTCCGAAATTCGTCTTTGCCTTTTCCTGGTAATTGAAGGAAGTCACCACATTCTGCCCGTCAAACATCTCTTCCACATAGCCGTTCAGTTCGCCCAGAAGGTTTTGCTGCTCCTTGTAGTTTTCCGAGCTCTTCTTTACGATCCTGCCCGACGCAAGCAGGGTTGCCGGTATCATCGCAATGGCGATGAGGGTCAGCCACCCGTTTATGGAAAACATCATGATAAGCACTCCGATAGCCGTGAAGGACTGGGTCACGATGGAGTAAAGGTTTTTCCCGAGAGCGGTATTTATGGCATCCACGTCGTTGGTGATGACAGAAAGGATCTCCCCGTTTGTCCGCGTGTCGTAATAATTAAGCTTCATCCTGTGCATCTTTTCGTCGATGTCTCTCCTCAGATCCATGACCACGTTGGATGCAATTTGGGCAAAAATGCTGTTTGCAATCATCGCAAAAAGCCAGGCAATGAGATAAATCGCTGCCAGAATCAGCATAATCCAGACTATGCAGCCGACTTTACCGAGGACGACGGAACCCCTCTGAAAATATACCCCGTCCTCCTTGCGCCACT
Organism: Lachnospiraceae bacterium; assembly: GCA_024680815.1. GTDB lineage: Bacteria > Bacillota > Clostridia > Lachnospirales > Lachnospiraceae > NK4A144. Next base: position 8,660 of record JAILBQ010000127.1, read on the forward strand.
TATGGTCCAGAATGCCGGCGTAAAGTATGGTTGTAATCTTACCCAGAATACTCGGAGCAATTATATTAAACAGCGTTCCGATAAAGCCGCAGATTACCGCAAGGGTCATCCGGCCCCTGTATTTCCCGATATATTTTAAAATTCTTTTAAAGACCTGAGCCTTCATGCCGCACCTCCTGTCTCGCCAAGCTCGCGCTGAACTTCTTCAGCTCCCAACTGGATCTCCGCAATCTCCCTGTAGAGAGTGCAGCTTTTTAAAAGCTCCTTATGTGTTCCCATTCCCACGCACTCACCGTTGTCGAGGACGATTATCCGCGTGGCGTCGATTATGGTGTTCACGCGCTGCGCCACCAGAATCATGGTTGCCTCTCCCATGGATTCCTTCAGATTCTGTCGCAGCTGCTTGTCGGTCTTCATGTCGAGGGCGGAAAAGCTGTCGTCAAAAATATAAATCTCCGGCTTTTTCATAACCGCTCTGGCGATGGCCATACGCTGTCTCTGTCCGCCGGAAAGATTCGTTCCTCCCTGGGCGATAGCCGAATGGTAGGTGCCGTCCTTTTTATCCACAAATTCAGCCGCGCAGGCTATGCGGCAGGCCTCCTTCCAGTCCGCCTCGGCTCCGTTTTCGTTGCCGAAATTCAGATTGGAAGCAATGTCGCCGGAAAACAGCACGTTTTTCTGGGGCACATAGCCGATGATTTCCCTCAGATGATCGAGCTTATATTTTTTAACGTTCACACCGTCAACAAGCACTTCACCGAAAAGGGTGTCGTAGAGCCTCGGAATCAGCTTCACGATACTGCTCTTTCCGCAGCCCGTGCGGCCTATGATGGCCGTGGTCTCGCCGGGTTTTGAGACAAAGCTTATGTCCTTTATGACAGGCTCGTCAGCACCGGGATAGGCGAAGGTAACATCCTTAAACTCCACCGTCCCTTTACAGGTCCCTTCCGGCTCATCCTTTTCATAATCCTTAATTGACACTTCAGTGGTCAGAACCTCTGCAATACGCTTCATGCAGGCATAGGCGTCGGGGAATAGGCTTACCACGTATGTCATTAAAATGATGGAAAGCAATATCAGGTTGATATACTGCGTACTTGCCACCAGCGCACCGACCTCCATTGCCCCGTGAATCACGAAATAGGAGCCGACTCCCATGACCCCCACGGTTGTGAGCCCGAAGAGCATCTGCACGACGGGAAAGAGCATGCCGGATATCGTTACGGATTTCCTTGAAACCTTTCTTGTTTCATCGTTTACATCGCCGAAGCGGCTGATTTCCGTCTCCTGTTTATTAAAGGCACGGATCACCCTCACACCCTCCAGGGTTTCCAGGAAGAGCTGGTTGATGTCATCTATCTTCCTTCGAAGTCTGATGGAATAGCGGCTTGCGCCGACTATTATGGAGGCGGACACGATAAGCAGTACCGGTATGGCAACAGCCAGAACCGAGCTGGTGGGGCCTGCCGTAGCCGAGGCAAGAACGAGGCCCACAACCGCCATCATCGGCGCAAGGAGGCCAAGACGGAGGGCCATGGACATAAAGGTCTGTATCGTCGTGACATCTGTTGTGTTTCGCGTAATCAGGGATGCCGTTCCGAATTTATCGATCTCCGACGCGGAAAAGCCCTGTACCTTATCAAAGACCTCTTTCCTCAGATCTGCCGAAAACTTCGTTGTTATGGCCGCGGAAATGTTCGTTCCGACAATATTCGTAAGACATGCAACCACCGCCAGGATGATCATGGCGGCGGCAAGGCCGAAGATCAGCTTTTCTCTGCTGTTTGCTACGCCGATGTCGATCATTTTTGAAATCATCGCAGGCAGCAGCATCTGTGTGGTAGATGAAACAAGCATAAATACAAGCAGGAGTACTACCTGTTTCACGCTTATTTTCACCCTTGAAAAAATGACGCCCATGTTTTCCTCCTATTATAATTCCAACATCTCCTCCACAATCCGGGCGGCTTCGTAAACCAGCTCCGGACAGGGGCGTTTTTTGTAATATTCTGCGGTACGTTTTTCCGGCTCGGGGTTCGGAGCGGTTTTCGCCTCTCCCAAAAGCTCCCGGCAGATAATTGAGCCGTTTTTTTCCCTGAAGCGGGCGGCAAAGTCCTGCACAAGGGCATAATGCCGCTTTTTGGCTTCGTTATCCGTCGGCTCCGAATATCCCCTGGCGATTCCCAGAACCATCAGCGCGCCGCTGACCGCCCCGCATACCTCCCGCATCCGTCCCATACCTCCGCCGAAGGAAGAGGACAGACGGGCCGCCGTATCCCGATCAAATCCCGTAACGTCCTCAAAAGCGCACAGCACCGCCTGGGAACAGTTATATCCCTTTAAAAAAAGGGCTTTTGCGGATTCCGCGTGATCTGACATTGGAGTCCTCCCCTGAGAAAATGAGTAAGGGTGCCGAAATATCGGCACCCTTAAGGATTAATTAGTATTTTTGATCAGAACTTTCCTGCTTTTGCAGCTTCTTCGATGGAGACAGCGACGGAAACCGTCATACCCACCATCGGGTTGTTGCCGGCGCCGATTAAGCCCATCATTTCCACATGGGCGGGAACAGAAGAAGAACCGGCAAACTGCGCATCGGAATGCATTCTTCCCATGGTGTCGGTCATGCCGTAGGAAGCGGGACCCGCGGCCATGTTGTCGGGATGGAGCGTCCGTCCCGTGCCGCCGCCGGAAGCCACCGAGAAATACTTCTTTCCGGCATCAACGCGCTCCTTTTTATAGGTGCCCGCCACGGGATGCTGGAATCTGGTGGGATTGGTGGAGTTGCCGGTGATGGATACGTCCACGTTTTCATGCCACATGATGGCGACGCCTTCCTGAACGTCGTTGGCTCCATAGCAGTTGACCTGAGCGCGGGAGCTCTTCGGATCCTTGGAATAGCACTTACGGAAAACTTCCTTGAGCTCGCCGGTGAAATAATCATATTCAGTCTCAACATAGGTGAAGCCGTTGATTCTTGAGATGATCTGCGCCGCGTCCTTGCCGAGACCGTTTAAGATAACGCGTAAAGGCTTTGTGCGGACCTTGTTGGCCTTCTCGGCAATACCGATGGCGCCCTCCGCAGCCGCAAAGGATTCATGTCCCGCCAAAAAAGCGAAGCACTCGGTATCCTCTTCCAGAAGCATCTTCCCGAGATTTCCGTGGCCGAGGCCCACCTTCCGGCGGTCGGCAACGGAGCCGGGGATACAGAAAGCCTGAAGCCCCTCGCCGATTGCGGCGGCAGCTTCGGAAGCCTTGCGGCAGTTCTTTTTAATGGCGATGGCGGCGCCTACAGTGTAGGCCCATTTTGCGTTTTCAAAGCAGATGGGCTGGATGTTTTCCACCATGTGATATACGTCGAGGCCCGCGTCTTTGGTGATCTTTTCCGCCTCGTCAATCGATCCGATTCCGTACTCAGACAGCTTGGAAAGGATCTGTTTTTCTCTTCTTTCGTAAGATTCAAATTTAGCCATTTTTCTATCCTTTCTATACTATATTTATTCTTTACGGGGATCAATCATTCTCGCGGCGTCGGCGACCCGGCCGTACTGCCCTGAAGCCTTTTCCACAGCGGTAACCGCATCGTCTCCGGCCTTGATGAAGTCCATCATCTTTCCGAAGTTGATATATTTATAGCCGATTATTTCATCATTCTCATCCAGCGCAAGCTCGGTGATATAGCCCTCTGTCAGCTCAAGATAACGGGGTCCCTTCTCCAGGGTGCCGTAGGTTGTGCCGACCATGGTTCTTGTGCCTTTTCCGAGATCCTCAAGGCCCGCGCCGATCTGCAGTCCGTCTTCGGAGAAAGCGCTCTGTGAACGTCCGTAGACGATCTGGAGGAAAAGCTCTCTCATGGCGGTATTGATGGCGTCGCAGACAAGGTCTGTGTTTAACGCTTCCAGAATTGTGAGTCCGGGAAGGATTTCTGCTGCCATGGCGGCGGAATGAGTCATTCCGGAGCAGCCCAGGGTCTCCACCAGAGCCTCCTGGATGATGCCGTCCTTAACGTTAAGCGACAGCTTGCAGCCTCCCTGCTGGGGAGCGCACCAGCCGATGCCGTGGGTATAGCCGGAAATATCCTTTACTTCTTTGGCCTTGACCCATTTTGCCTCTTCCGGTATCGGTGCGGCACCATGATGCACGCCTTGATGTACCGGACACATTGCCTTGACTTCTGCTGAATAAATCATGTAATAGACCTCCTTATAGTTGTTCTGTGAGAGCACCGCAGGTGCAGAGCAATCCGCCTATACATAATACCTTTAATTTAAGCATACTGCAAGCATCTTCTCATAGTTAATTCGTTTACCCCAGGCCGGAAAAATTCCCGAACTGAACCGGCGGTTTATTGCCGGCGGCCGTGTCTGACATGATAATCTACTTTAGATATAAGGGCTTTGAAAGGAGGAGGCGGTATGGCTAATGTAATAAAGGAAACTGTGCGGGGAATTGACGTTGTCACCATCGAGGATGAGCTTTTATTAAAGAGGGAAATCTTTCTGGTGGATGAGGTTGACGCGAAAAGCTCCAACGCGCTGATTAAAGAGCTGATGTTCCTGGAATCGGAGGATGATGAAAAGGAAATCACCCTCTATATTAATTCTCCCGGCGGCGAGGTTTTAAGCGGCCTGGCGGTCTATGACTACCTTTCGCTGATGAAGGCTCCCGTCCGGACTGTCTGTATCGGGACCTGCTCCAGTATGGCTGCAATTCTGTTTCTGGCCGGTAAAAAGAGGCAGATGCTGCCCCACACGCGGATCATGATCCACGACCCCAGCTTTTCCAACGCCAATATGAGCGGACGCAAATCCCACGAAATTCAGCACGAGCTGGATAAGCTCAACGAAATTCGGGAAACCACAGCCGGTATTATCGCTGAAAAGACGGGAAAGAGCCTCGAAGAAATATACGCGGTTACGGCTGACGACACGTATTACAACGCGGAAGAGGCAGTTGAATTCGGACTTGCCACGGAAATACTGACAGCTGAGACCTTAAGGACACAGAAAGCCTGAACCCCGGATCATTCGTGCATCCGGTAGTTCGCGTCCTCGTCCATCATTTCGATCATGATATCGGCGAAGACCGGGTCAAACTGGGTGCCTTTTCCCCGTAAAAGCTCTCTGCGGACCGCATCCTGCTCCAGGGGCCGCCTGTAGCTGCGGAAGCTTGTCATGGCGTCGTAGGCGTCCGCCACGCAGATAATACGCGCCTCCTCCGGGATTGACCCCCCCGCAAGGCCGTCGGGATAGCCCTTACCGTCGTAGCGCTCATGATGCCATCTTGCGCCCACAGGCAGCTCCGGCATTTTCCGGATATTTTTCAAAATCCGGGCGCCCATTACCGAATGATCCTTTATACGGTTATATTCCTCTTCCGTCAGCTTCGCCGGCTTGTTTATAACGTAGTCCGGTACGCCTATTTTCCCGACATCGTGCAGGAGTCCCATCATGTAGATGCGTTCCTGCTTCTCCTTCGAATAGCCGAACCGCTCCGCAATGGACTTCGCATAGGAAGCAACCCGGCTGGAATGGCCGTTTGTATAGGTGTCCTTGGCATCGATAGCATCCGCCAGGGTCTGCACCACCTGGAGAGTCAGACTTTCAAGCTCCTCGGTCTTCCTGCTGACCTCCAGGGAAAGATTGCGCTGCAGATTCACCAGCTCGGTTATATGCTGCACCCTGAGTATCAGAATATCCGGAACCAGAGGCTTACGAATATAATCCATGGCACCCAGCTTGAGTCCTTTGGTTTCGGAAAGCTGATCCTCGTCGGAGGTCAGAAATATAACAGGCGTTTCTTCTCTTCCCTGCTCCTTTTCCAGCTCTCTGAGGCGCTCAAGGGTTTCAAAACCGTCCATTTTCGGCATCATAATATCCAGAAGAATAAGATCCGGCCGGTTGTCCTTCATGAAATCCAAGAGGGCCGCCCCCGATCCCAGAAGCTCTGCTCTCATACCGTTTCTCTGAAAAATGTACTCCGCAATATCCAGATTTGTTTCGTCGTCATCGACGACCGCTATCCATTCCGACATCTGTCTCTCCGTGATTTATAAGGCGTTTTGGCGCCCTGAGTTCTTTATGGCTGCAATGCGGCCCGGCACGCCTTTAATAACGCCCGGTACCTTTTAATAAACGTTTCATGGTGCTCTGATACATAGTCCTTCTTTTCTTCCCTGAGAGCAAACTCCAGCTCGCGGGCTTCCCGGGAGACTTCCTCAGCCCCGATAGTCAGAAGATTCCCCTTAACCGCGTGTACGGTGACCAGATAATTATCCCAGTCCTCTTCTTTCAGCTGGTCGTCAAGGATGTGATCCTTCGCCCGTTTGACAAATTTTGAAATCGTCGAAATATAAAAAGCCGAATCGTTCAGGCAATAGCTCAGTCCCTTTTCGACGTTGAGCTCGGGAATGTTCCGGAGAGCGGAAAGAACCGCCTCGTTTTCCCCTTCCGTTTCCTGCTCCTTTTCACTTTGCTTTCCGGAAACCCCGCCCGCGGCACTCTTTTCTCCGGCGGCATCCTTCGAAGCTTCCCCGTTTTCCTTTCCGTTCTCGATTATCTTCCCGGAAGGCAGATACTTTCTCAGCATTTCCTCCAATATCCGGGGCGAAACCGGTTTGGCCAGAAAATCATCAAAGCCCGCGGCAGTATATTCAGCCTTCGCGCCGTTTAAGGCATTGGCTGTCAGGGCGATCATGACCGTTTCCTTTCCGCCCGGCATTTTCCGGAGCTTTTCCATCGTTTCCACGCCGTCCATTACCGGCATCATATGGTCGATGAAAATCACGTCATAATCATGGCCGGCAAAACACACCATGGCTTCCGCTCCGCTCATAACGCATGTTACGTTATCGCTGTAGGGATGCAGCAGCCCTGCGGCCACATCCAGGTTCATTTCATTATCGTCCACAACCAGGATTCCGGCCTCGGGAGCCCGGAACGAAGCCTGAAAAGCCTTTACCGCACCGGGAGCAGCCTTTTTCCTGATTTCGCCTATCCCCTCCCAGTTCTTAACCCTGCTTATTATATCAAAGGTAAATTTCGTTCCCTCGCCGTATACGCTGAAAACCCTGATTTTACCGCCCATCATTTCCACAAGGCTTCTGGAAATCGCCAGTCCCAGCCCGGAGCCCTCGATTGCCCGGTTCCGCCTGGTATCCACCTGCGAAAAACTGCTGAAAAGCTTTGCCTGATCCTCTTCACGGATTCCGATGCCCGTATCCTTGACCGAAAAGATCAGCCGGCAGTGCTCCTCGTCCAGCTTTTCCTGCCGCAGACGCAGGGTGATTGAACCTTCCTTCGTGAATTTTACCGCGTTTCCGAGGATATTGATAAGTACCTGCTTTACCCGTACCTCATCCCCGGTAAGATTTTCCGGAAGGGAAGGCGCGATATCAAGAACCAGCTCCGTCTGGGTTTCCTGGAGACGTATCCTGGTCATTGCCGCCACATCGTTTATCAGGGAGGAAAGCTTATAGTCATCTTCTACGATTTCCATTTTCCCGGATTCAATCCTTGAAAAATCCAGGATGTCGTTAATTATCGAAATAAGCGTCCTGGAGGCGGATTTAATCATGGCCGCATGGCGTTTTGCCGCCTCGTCATCGCTGTCCCGGAGTATAAATTCCGCCATGCCGCTTATGGCATTCATCGGAGTACGGATTTCATGGGACATATTGGCCAGAAAATTGCCCTTCGCAATATCAGCAGCTTCCGCCCGCTCTTTCGCGTCCACGACCTGGGTCATATCCACAAACATGATATTCAGACCGATTACGACGCCGTCCTGCTTCATGCTCTTTACGTTGACCTGAAGATCCTGGCGCTGTCCGAAAAAATCTCCCTGAATCAGATAGCTTTCAATAAACTCCCCGGCCAGGGTTTTTTCGCATTTTTCGAGAAAGTCCTCCAGCTCCTCATCAGGAAATATCCCGTCGAGAGCTTCTTTTAAATGGACACCGGCCTGTATCCGGGCCCGGTTGCAGCTGCCGAACTGGTAATATATGTCGGAGGTCATGACGGTGAAAAGCTTTTCGTCAGTAAGAATAAGGAGATAGGGCGAGGTTTTTAAAAGCTGACGGGTATAGAAAACCTGGCGGGCATTTTCCCGCTGAATGAACTCCTGGGCATGAACGGCCTGTTCATTAGCCATTCTGAGGATTTCGTTATCCTTTGATTTATGCTTAAGCTCACGCTTCAGCTTTTTTATTTCCAGCTTCAGCTTTTCAAGCTCTTCATTGGCAACAGGCTGTGCCTCTCCCATCTTTCCCTCCTGATAAGCGCTCCTACAGCGCCAGTATTGCAAAGGTAAAGTTATGGAACATATTATAATCCCGCTCCTTCTTCTCTCCCTTCACGGGACAGAACTCTCCGTAGGCGTACAGCCCCAGCAGTGAAAAGCCTTCGGGAAGGCTGCTTTTGCAGGCCTCCGCCTCCGCCCTTGTGTTGCTGGCAAGAGCAAGGAACCTGGCGGCGCAGGTTGAGCAGAGCAGGGTATGATATTCATAATCTTCCTTATCCATCTCCTGCCTTATGTCCTCAAAGGCCTGCCGGACGGACTCCTGAACATCATCCCGGTTGATAAAACCGATCCTTAACAGAGAACCCTCCGGCATGGAACCCAGAAAAACGCCGCTGTCATTATTATGATTTAAAAAGGACAGCACCCGTGCCGCTTCCACATGGTCGCCGTCCTCTTTCGGTATCGAGGTCACGAAGGGAGTAAGAATATAATCTCCCATTACGTCGGTTTTATCTGTTGTAAAACCGGCTTTATTCATAGCTTCAAGAAACGTGCTGTCTCCGAGCCTGAAAACCTGGTTGCTGTCCGATTTTGTCACTTCATAGGAAAAATTCGCCAGATTTTTTACCGAATTGACACAGACGTATTTCGGTCTGATATTACCGGAAACAAGAGCTAACACCTGGCCGTTTTTCACTTCTTTTCCATTGAAAAATACCCTGCTCCGGGTAAAATTGAAGCCGTCGGAGGCCAGGCCGCCGAATACCGGGATGTCTTTTCCCGCCGCGTCACTGATAGCCCGGTCAACATCATCCCCGGACACATGGGTCTCTTCCATAACGGGGCAGCCATAGGTGACGGCCAGCTTTTCTCCGCCCTCCAGACTGTCGGAAAGGGAGCGATAGAGTTTCGCCAGCTCTTCGCGGTAGTTGTCCTGATTAATTATTCCCGTGACCCCGGCCGCAAAGCTGCAATCGTCCGCGCTCATTATAAGCAGGGAAATGCCGGAGCCGCAGTAGCCTTCCGTGCCGAGAAGCATTGCCATGGCAGTGCAGCCGATAATCGGAAACTTCCAGCGTTCGGAAAGCAGACCGTAAAGCCCGGTATAGTCCGTCTCATCCTCCACCATGAGGATTCCCAGGGAATGCTCTTTGAAATCAAAACCCTCTGCCTGGGAAAACAGCTCTTTCGCCGCATCCTCCAGATCATCGATTTCGTCCGTATATAAAGTTACAGAATCCATGGATATCCTCCGTGCTCCCCAAACCTTATTATATCAAAGATATCCTGTATTGTGGGACTAAAAATTACAATCTTTTATATTCAATAAACAGTATCTGCGGATATCACTCCTTTATTCACGCTGAAACGCCAGATGGAGTGGCCGGGAATGCGGTGTTCGGTGAGATAATAATATCCGTCGATATGCGTTATGTAATAGGGCGTTCCGCCTCCGATGAAATACCTGTAGATATCCTCGTAATTGTTGTCGGCGAGCCCTTCCAGCGATGAACATCTTATAATGGTGGCGCTGTCCTGGTTCCAGTTATCGTCCGTGGAAACGGTAATATAAAATTCATTCTCAATCGGGGTCAGCTGCACCATGCCGGCAAGCTTTCCGGGAACCGGGTAGGAAGCCGTTATTTCAAAGGAATCCAGGTCGGCTTTAAGAATTTTACTGTTTCCGGAAACAAAATAAATATCATTGCCGATTATAGTGAAGGAGCGCACGTAAACCCCGTCAAGCTCGGGGATTGAGAGGATTTCAGCAAGATAAACCCGGGAGGATCCCTCTTCGCGGCGGAAAAGGTACATCTGGCCGCTCATTGAGCACCAGCAGTAAAAGGTGGCGTTCTCCTCGTGATAGACGATATAGTGAGGGCGGGACGTGATATTCTCAAATTGCTGGGTCAGAAGAAATTTCCCGTCCTCCTTTTCGAAAACAAGAACCCGCTCGTTTTCCGTATCATCGGCCAGATAGACCTCTCCGTCGCCCGCCAGCGTGTGTCCCCTGTTGATAGCGTCGGTCATGACGGTCCATTCGCTCAGCGGGTCTGTAAGATTGTCGTTGTATATAATCTCATTGTGGTAACAGTCCACAATGAACCAGTCGTCGCCGATCTTTGTTATCTGCGTGGGTATGGACAGGTCTGAACAGGGATTTTTCCGCGGCTTAAGGTCTCCCGCCGCCTCAGTCTTATCCTGAACAAGGATTTCCGATTTTCCGGCGTCTTTTGCACCGCACGCCGACAGCATGATAACAAGGAGAAGCGGCCAGAGCTTAAACAGGCGGCGCATATCCCGGGCCGCCCATCGCAACAGTCTTGATCATATTATCCTCCATTATGTCTGTCTATGAATTGATCCTGAGGATTAGATTATCAGATAACAGCGCGCTTTTCAATGGAGGGCTCTTTCGGAAGAGCCGGTTCGGCGGCACCTTTTCCTCCTTTTATAAGGTAAGTTTTTCTGCCGCGGCGTGATTTCAGTCGTATCAATGGACAGATGACAGGATGATAAGATATAATCTATACGCTGTAAAAGGAGGCATTATTATGAATGACATGAACAGACTGAATGATAACGCTCTGGATCAGGTTTCCGGAGGAGCAATCTTTGAAGCATCCGGAATCAGCGGGCATGACCCGAAAAATCCGTGGGAGGTCTTAAACGAAAAGGGTGAAGTTCTGGACAGAGCTGCCACCAGGGATGACGCCATCTGGCTTGCCGGAAAGAACGGAGTCAGCCGCGACGAAGTAACGTGGGATGATGTTCTGAAGATGCGGGGACTGAAATAAAAACCTGCTGTAACACAGGGCGGCGCGGAAAACCGTGCCGCCCTTTTATTTTGAACGTTAAAAATATTTTGTCGTTTGCAGCAAATCAGATCGTTCCGAAAATCCGGTCGCCGGCGTCGCCGAGACCCGGCATAATATATGCATGTTCGTTCAGACACCTGTCCAGATGACCCACGTAAATCTGAATATCCGGGTGGCTGGTCTTAAGCCGCTCCAGCCCCTCCGGAGCCGCGATTATGCACATGAACTTAATCTTGATCCCGCCATGCTCCTTTATCATACGGATGGCGTCGCAGGCGGAGCCGCCGGTGGCCAGCATCGGGTCGGTCACCACTATGGTTCTTTCCTCGATGGGGTTCGGAAGCTTGCAGTAATATTCCACAGGTTCGTGGGTTTCGGGATCACGGTAAAGACCGATATGCCCCACCTTTGCGGTAGGGGTCAGGGCCAGTATCCCGCTCACCATACCGAGGCCGGCGCGAAGAATCGGCACCACAGCCAGCTTCCGGCCCGCTATAACCGGAGTCATACATTTCTCAATCGGTGTTTCCACCTCGATTTCCTTTAAGGGCAGATCGCTTAAGGCGTCATACCCCATCAGCATTCCGATCTCCTCTACCAGCTTGCGGAATTCGTTGGTTCCGGTACCCTTGTCCCGAAGCATCGAAATTTTGTGCTGAACAAGCGGATGAGAATTGATAAACACGTTTTTGTCTGCCATGATAATCTCCTTTCAATGTTCCTTTTTAAGGATTACTTTTTCTCCTGCATTTCCTCCGTCAGGCTTTTTCCCTGGGCAATTTCCAGGTTCACTCCCGTAGCGTTCGGCTCGTCCTCTTCAAACTGATAGTCCTTGCCCGGCAGAATCGCGTTGAGCACTATTCCCACAAGAGAACCGGTGGCAAGGCCGGTGAAGGAAATCGATGCGTTGCCGATATTCCAGAGAAGTGCTCCCTGAGCGGAATAATTGATTCCTATGGAAAGCACCAGGATAAGCGCCGCGATTATGACATTTCGTCCCCTTGAAAAATCCACCCTGGTTTCCACTATGTTGCGGACTCCGACCGCTGATATCATGCCGTAAAGCACGAGTGAAATTCCGCCGATGGTGGCTCCCGGCATCACCTCTATGACTGCCGCAAATTTCGGACAGAAAGAAAACAGAATGGCTAAAAGGGCCGCTACACGGATCACAAGCGGATCGAAAACCTTTGTCAGCGTCAGAACCCCTGTATTTTCCCCGTAGGTCGTGTTGGCGGGAGCGCCGAAGAGAGCTGCGACAGCCGTCGCCAGGCCGTCACCGGTCAGTGTCCTGTGAAGTCCGGGATCTTTAATAAAGTTTTTGCCCACAGTAGAAGAAATGGCGGAAATATCCCCGATATGCTCCATCATGGTGGCGAAGGAAATCGGTACTATTGTAATAACGGCCGTTATTATCAACGAGGGATTGATCACTCCTCCGGAAAAAATTGAAAATACCGTTCTGGACCAGTCGATCGGGAACCCGAACCAGGGCGCCTCCGCCACAGGAGAAAAATCAATCTGTCCGGTGACGGCCGCCACAAGGTAGGAACCCACCACACCCAGAAGAATCGGGACAATCTTTATCATTCCTTTTCCCCAGATGTTGCATACTATTACAATGAAAATGGCCACGACGGCAATTCCCCAGTTTGTGGAGCAGTTTTCTACGGCGGACTGGGACAGATTCAGTCCGATAGCTATGATAATCGGACCCGTGACCACCGGCGGAAAGAATTTCATGACCTTATTTGCGCCGTAGGCCTTGAAAAGAGCGGCCAGCACAAGATACATCAGTCCGGCGACAGCCACGCCGAAGCAGGCATAGGGCAGAAGCTCCTTTTCCCCGTTTGGAGCAATCGCCGCGTAGCCCGCCAGAAACGCGAAAGAAGAGCCCAGAAACGCGGGTACCTTGCGCTTTGAAATCAAATGAAATAAAAGCGTCCCGAGACCCGCGAACAGCAGAGTCGTCGAAACGCTTAAGCCCGTCAGCAGCGGCACCAGAACCGTGGCGCCGAACATGGCGAACATGTGTTGAAGCCCCAGTACCAGAATCTTCGGCTTGCCCAGGGTTCTTGCATCATAAATAGCGTCATCCATCAGATAGCTTTTCTTTTCCATAACTCCCTTTCCGCCGCCCTCCCGCGGCTCCGCCTTTTAAAGCGTCCTCCTCCCATTACACACTTCTTTAACTATATCACCTCCCCATGACTCTGTCACAGGTTTTTTATTCCAGTTTTGAAGATACGGTATAAGTGCCGTCCGCGATTTTTTCGCTCAGCTCCTCAAGCGGCATGGGCTTTCCGAAAAGATACCCCTGAAGCCGGCCGCACCCTTCCTTCCTCAGAAACTCCGCGGCTTCCTCGGTTTCCACTCCCTCAGTCAGCGACTTCATTCCTATGCCGTCCGCAAGGCTGATGATAGTATCCAGGATAATGCGGGATTTCCCGTTCTTTTCAAAATTTGTCAGAAACTTCATGTCGATTTTCAGGACGTCGAAGCTGAAGTCCTTAAGCACGTTCAGCGAGGAATAGCCGGAGCCGAAATCATCCAGCCAGATGGAATAGCCGTCGGCGTGGAACCTGTCCATGGATTTTTCCAGAAGACCGGTATTTTCGTTAAGGGCGCTCTCCGTCACCTCCACATGCAGATAGTCTTTCGGAATACGGTATTTTTCCACATAACCCTCCAGAACCGAAACCGCGTCCATCAGCTCAAAATCCAGCCTGGAAAAATTCAGGGATACGGGCACAACCTTTTTCCCTTTGTCCATGGCTTCCCGCATATCGCGGCATACCTGTTCGAAAATGCAGGCATCCAGCTTATGAATCTGTCGGTATTCCTCCAGTACGGGGATAAAAACTCCGGGCGAGAGGAAGCCGTATTTGGGGTCATCCCACCGGGCAAGCGCCTCCAGCCCGCACATTTCCCTTGTGTCCGACCAGACCACAGGCTGGTAAAACACTTTGATATGCCCGTTTTTTACGGCACTGTCCACATGGTTCACGATATACTGGTTCTTGTGGAAGCGGCTGTCCACCTCTTCGTCGTATTCCTTGTAGTTAAGATTATATTTATTTTTGATCCGGCTGCAGGCATAGCGGGCGCTGTCCACCGCCATTCTGGGATCCACGTCGCGGGAGGGCGGCCGGAAGCCTCCCACCTTGAGCTCCAGATATATTTCGGAATCATTGCTGCGAACCACATCCCGAACGCGTTCCGTCTTCTCCTCCACCCCGGAGACATCCGTGAGCACGGCAAAATGGTCATCTGCCTGTCTGGCAACCGGATCCCCCGTGAAGGTATCCCGGATTACCTCGGCCAGTTTCTGAAGATACTCATTACCGGCCTGATAACCGAACTGGTCATTGTAGGTTTTGAAGTTTTCTATATTGAGAAAGAGAAATATTTTCCGGGAGAAATCCACCGAAGGGTCATTGAGTACCTCAACCGCTTCCTGGTTGAAATAGAACATGTTGTGAATGCCGGTAAGATCGTCCTCCTGAATCACGCGGTTCAAGGTTTTGTTTGCGTTGATAAGCCCCTCGTCCTTTTCGGACTCCAGCCTCCGCTGGTGATAAATACTGATGCTTATCATCGCCAGTACTATCCAGAGGATGAAAAAGTTTATGCTGTCGCCGTCCTTAACCTTCCCTCCCGCGGCGTCTATGGCCTCAAGATGCGGGAGCCAGAGATAGTAGAAATAAAGAAAGGTTGCCCCGAGAAGGATCAGCGACACATACGGCTTCCAGATCAGCATACAGGCCACAAAACTTACCATCGTGATAAAACAGAGAATCTGGCGTTCCCGGCTGATATCGTATAATGAAGTCTCGATTCCGAAACCCAGACAGATCACGGCAAAAATGATATTAAGCATCTGCCCGTAAATATCCGTCCGGAATTCCTTTTTCCCGATTATCAGTTCGTATATCAGATATGAAAAGGCCAGAGCTATCAGCAACAGATGATATTTCATGCCGAAAAACAGCTGGCCGGTAGTCATCTCCGCCCCGTGCAGTATGACATACCGGGCTATCATCACCGCATCCAGCGCAATCACCGCCGCGGAAATAATTTTTCCGGCTGTAAAGTTTTTCTTTCCGGCGCCATAACGCCAGGCAAAAGTAAGAAGGATCAGTCCTGCGGAAAAAAGAATCAGATAGTTTGTCTCCCCGTCGAAATATTCAAGGGGCGTACGGCCGGGCCGCTGATGAATATACCGCAGGATCATCCAAAGCTCCAGCACCACCACCATAAAGGACATGTAAATGCCGGTGCGGATATTTGTTTCATTAATATATTGCTTCTGATACCGGGAGCTTTTTGAAAATCCCAGCTCCTTTACGGCCCATCTGAAGAAGTTCATTTAGTCCCGGCCTCCTGTCCGGAAGTCCTGGACTCCGCATCCGGGTTCTGAGCGGCCTGGGCTTCTTTGGCAGCCTGAGCCTCTTCCGCCTCCCGGGCTTCTTTTGCCGCCCGGGCCTGAGCCTCCTGGGCTTCTTTTGCCTTGCGAAGCTCGTAGCGTTTTATGTTCTTTTTCCTGCTCCTCTTATCAAGGGTAACAACGATAACGGTGATTATTAAAACAAACACCAGGAATACCGCTATCTGCGGAATATGCACCACAAACCAGACAAAGAGATCCACGAGCCATTCCTCAACATTTCTAAGATTGTCCGCAAAACCTTCTCTGATCCGGTCCCAGACCGTCTGTTCGGGAGTCGGCTCCGTATAGACCGCAACCTCTTTTATGTCAAGATATACCGTACTGAAGTTAACCTGATTGTCATAGGTACGAAGCTGGGATTCAATACGCTCGAGCTCATAACGCACATCTGTGAGACGGGATTCGACCTGAAGCATCTCCTCCACGCTTTCAGCCTCTTCCATAAAGGCCAGGAGGCGTTTTTCCTCGGCCTTCAGCGCGTTTTTCCTGCTCTCGGTGTCCACATAGCTTAAGGTTATATCCTCAACGTTTTTGCTCTGGGAAAGGATATTGCTGTTTTCACTCACCGTTTCCAGAAATTCCGGAAGCTTCGGAGCCGGCACCCTGACAGTAAAGCTGGCGTGTCTGGACGAGACGGAGGAGCCGGAATAGACATCATAGTAGGAGTTCCCGTTATAGATATCGCTGGATTCTATATATCCGCCCAGAGAGGAGGTCTTTGCTTCAACCTTTGAAAGGGTCTCGTCAAAGGTCCGGGTCTCGGCGGAAACGTTCATTGTTGTGATAAGCTTTCTTCCTTTAAGAGGATCCGCGTTTTCCTGGGCGTTTCCCGAATTTCCCTCCGCAGATACATCCCCTGAATCAAAGCCCGAGCCGGCTTCAGCCTCCATTGGTTCTTCCACGGCTTCTTCATAATCGTAATCGTAGCTTTCCGCGGCCGCCGAATCATAAACTCCGCTCCTCATTTCAGGGGCGGAATCATAGGCCATTCCCGCCTCAGCACTGCTTTTATTCGCCGACTCACGACTGTTTCCGCAGCCAATCATCAACAGCACGGACGTGAAAACACACACAAAAAGTGTCAGATGTTTTTTCATGAATACCTTCCTTTCGATGCCCCTGGTTTTTAAGGGTCTGTACCTATTCAACACTCGTTATTATAACAACAGGTCTTTTCGTCGGCTTCAGTATGTAATCCTCTTCTGGATTTCCACCTCAACCCTGCTTAAAATATCAGCTATTTTTTCACCGGCATGACCGTCTCCGTAAATCGGCTCAGAGGGGTATGGCCCATGGGCAATCTGTTTCTTAATTGCTTCAAGAATTGCACTCCGTTGCGCCGGTACATCTATCACGTTGCTCCCCCGCTCCCTTCCGTTCTGTCTTGTTCCGATATTCACACAGGGAGTTCCGATAAAGGCGCCCTCGCGGATACCGCTGCTGGAATTGCCCACCAGACAGGCAGTGTTCTTCATCAGGCGCACATAAAGAGGTATTGGCAGGTTTTTAAAGGCATGTATCTTCGCCTCAGGATATTTTTCCCTGTAGCGCCTTATACCCGTGGAAAGGCCCTCGCTCCCGGCGTCGGCGTTGGGCCAGAGAATGATAATCGGCAGCCCTGTTTCCACGCACGCGGAAATTGTCTCGGTAATCTGTTCCTTTGCCTCTTCATATTCAGTGGTTACGGGATGCTGGGAAACAAGGAGGAAGGGTTTTGTCAGATCAAACTCGGGGCCGACTCCTCCCTCGGAAGAATAAATCTCTGTGGGTACCCCGGAATTTTCGTCCAGAATTTCCTTTACCGTGTCGATCCGGGGACAACCCACAACGAAAATTGTCTCTTTCTTCTCCCCCAGTTTTTCTATGCGTTCACCGCTCTCTCTGTTAGCGGGAAAATGCACGTGTGCGAATTTGGTGATGGCATGCCGAATGCTCTCGTCGATGGTACCTGTGACTTCTCCCCCCATAGTGTGCGCCACCCTGATATTCATATAGGCGGCTGCTATGGTTGCGGCCATCACTTCGTAGCGGTCTCCGATTACCACAACAAAATCCGGGCCGAGGCGGTCGAAAGCATCCGCAAAGCCAAGCATACCAAGGCCTGCGGTCTTTACCATGGCATTGGGACGATCGCCCTCCACCTGCATATATCCCTTCTCATCAATGGGAAATCCGTCCGCCGTAAGAATTCTTTCCAGGTCTCCGTATTTATCCACCAGTCCAGAGCCTCCCAGAATAACCTGAAGGGTGAGGTCCGGATGAGCCTTTATCGCCGTCAGGGCGGATCTGATTGAGCTGTAATTGGCTCTGCCGCCAATAAAAACACATATTTTTCTTTTCAAAAGGAGTTCCTCCCTAAAGTAAATATTTACTTAATTATACCCTCTCATGCGGAAAAATGGAAAAAAAGGTGATTTCGCGTGGAAATCCCTGTTTATTTTCGTAAAAAATCGATAGAGCGGATTTTTGAATATTATTGCTTTATGTTAACCTATCTAACGCTTGTGTTTTCGGGATTTTTTGGAATTTTGAGTTGACATAATTATTTCTGTCGGTTTGTTCTGATTTATGTTAACTTATCTGTATTACAGCTTTTTCTCGCTGCACCCGCAATCCGCATAAAATCAGGTCTCCCGGCTTTTCCACTACTGCTCTCCCACATCCTCCAGACGGATCATTTCATCAAAATGGAGTGCCCTCAATGCCTTTTTCCCGATTATTTCCCGATAATATCGTGTTTCAAGCCCTGTTCCCGGCTTTTTATAGCCCAGCATGCCTTCCGTAATCACAGTTCCCTCAGGGATCTCACAGGCTGCCACGATGCTCTTCTGGAAGATCGTTTTCATTTCTTCGAATGAAGTAACATCTGTTTTGTCCACGGGATGCACCAGTGCGCATTCCAGATTCTTTATGGAATCGCATAACTGCGCCATTTCGTCGGGTTCCAGCGACATCTTTGCGTCAGGCCCGTACATCTTCTTACTCAGAGTAAAGTGCTTTTCAATAACACGTGCCCCTTTTATAAAGGCACCAATCGAGGCCCACTCCCCCGGAGTGTGATCCGAAAATCCCAGAGGTACCCCGGGATATTTCTCCCTGAAAAGATCCAATACGTTCAACCCCACTTTTTCGGGTGTGCATGGATATTCGGAGGTGCATTGCATCAAAACTATATTGCAGTTGTTATTTAAAAAGATCTCCATGCACTCATCCAGTTCCTTTAAGGAGCTCATTCCCGATGAAATTATGATGGGCACATTACAGGAGGCCAGATATTCCAGATAGGGAATATTCGTAATCTCACCGGAGGGGATTTTATATGCATCTGTCCCCAGCTCCTGCAAAAGCTTTACGGCTTCAATCGAAAACGGCGAAGAAATAAATTCTACGCCGTTTTCCGCCGCGCATTCCCTGCATTCCCTCCATTGCTCCATGGAAAACGCCGTACGTTTAAAATATTCATATCTGGGCTCCGCTTTAAAATACGGAGGCTGCGGCGCGTTGCGGATGGTCTCCGCCTCCGAGATATGGGTCTGCAGCTTAACCGCATCCACTCCGCACTCCGCCGCAGCCCGGATCATTGCTTTCGCCTGTCCGAGGCTTCCGTCGTGGGTCATCCCCAGTTCGGCGATTATTTTTCGTTTTGTAAAATCCATATTTTTCCTTTCATATTCCGGTTTTTCAATAACAGTTGTATTTACCGGCTTCAAATTAAAGCCGCCAGTACAGATAACCGGCTTCCTCAAAGACCTTCCGGTCGAGTATGCCTTTGACATCGGCGAGAAGCTTCCCGGAAAGGCCGGGCCTGTACATGGCGTCAAAATCCTCCCTCTTTAATCTTGTGAAGCTCTCATGCCCCACCGCAAGAATCAGGGCGTCACACTCCCGGATATCCTCCGGCTTTACCAGTTCGATACCATAAAGAGAGCGGGCCTCCGCCGCGTCCGCCTCAGGATCCGCGATCAGCGGCTCTATACCGTATTCACGAAGCTCGCGCACGATATCAATAACCTTGGTGTTCCTCGTATCCGGGCAGTTTTCCTTAAAGGTGAACCCCAGAATCGCCACCTTTGCGCTTCTTATGGAGCCGTCCAGACGAATAAGGTTTTTTATCAGGCTTTCAGCCACGTATTTACCCATATCATCGTTAATCCGCCGGCCTGAAAGAATAATCTGGCTGTGGTACCCCAGCGCCTCCGCCTTATAGGTCAGGTAGTAGGGGTCAATACCGATGCAGTGACCGCCCACAAGGCCGGGGCGGAAATTCAGGAAATTCCACTTTGTTTCCGCAGCCTTCAGCACCGAAAGCGTGTCTATACCCATTTTATGGAAGATCATGGAAAGTTCGTTCATAAAAGCGATGTTGATGTCCCTCTGGGAATTTTCTATGACCTTCGCAGCTTCCGCCACCTTAATGCTCTCCGCCCGGTAAACGCCGGCCTCCACAACGAGACTGTAGACATTTGCCACCTCTTCCAGGGTTTCCTCATCCATTCCGGACACAATCTTGGTTATCGTCTCCAGACGGTGAATCCTGTCCCCGGGATTAATACGCTCGGGTGAATAACCGATTTTAAAATCCGCCCCGCATTTAAGCCCCGATTCCTCTTCCAGAATCGGCACGCAGATCTCTTCCGTGACTCCGGGATAGACCGTGGACTCGAAAACCACGACTGAACCCTTTTTAAGATGGCGGCCCAGCACGTGGCTTGCGCCCTCCACAGGGCGTAAATCCGGGGTATGATCCGCGTTAACGGGCGTAGGCACCGCGACAATGTGAAAGAGGGCCTCCTCCAGCCGTTTTTCGTCAGCGGTAAAATCCACGCTGCACTCTTTTATGCACTCATCGCCCACCTCGTTGGTGGGATCGATCCCGGCGCGGTATTTCTTTATTTTTTCCTCATTGATGTCAAAACCGATAACATCTGTTTTTCGGGAAAAAGATACGGCAATGGGCATTCCGACGTAGCCCAGGCCCACAAGTGAAAGCTTCGCTTCATGGTTTATAAGTTTTTCATATACAGACATCAGATTCCTCCTGTTTATTTTTTCGTGTTCAGTTTAATAACTCATGTTACTTTCCGCGTCTGCTGTCCCTTACCTTGATTTTCCACTGCTCCAGGAAATGCTTCGGGGAAGTAAAGAAGGCCCCGATATACCAGAAAAACGCCCTTATCGCACAGGAAAAGCCCTGTTCCTGCATGCCCATCATATAATAGTGCGCTCTGTGAAACACAATATTAAACCTGGCAGCCCGGCTTTTTTCAATATCCTCCCGGTATTTCCGGTAAATAATGTCATGACCCTCCATGCAAAGACGCCATTTACGGGAAATCTGGTCGCCTTCACGGCTCAGATAATGCCGGTAAAGAGGCCTCGAAACGCCTGACAGAGAGAAGCTGCGGCTTAACCGTATCCACATCTCATAATCCTGCCTGGCAGGAAGACTCTCATCGAACATTCCGCAGACCTCAAAAGCGGCTTTTCGTATGACGGCCTGAGAAGTGGAGCCGATGTAGTCCTGCTCCAGCATATCCGCATAGGTCACGGTTTCCCGAAACTGACCCTGCTCCCAGATCTGATATGTATCTGATCCCGCTCCGGTTTCCTTTACAAGAAAGCCGTTACAGTAGCACATCGCGGTCTCCGGCTTTTTAATCAGCAGGTCAAGCTGTTTTTCAAGCTTGTCCGGAAGCCACTCGTCGTCATCATCCAGAAAAGCTATATATTCACCCCGGGCGTGACGGATCCCCGTATTCCTCGCTTTCTGGGCACCATGGCCGTTTTCGGCAGGGTAAACCGTGATTTTTTCCGAAAAAGCCTTTAACGCCTCAAGGGCGTCGGAATACCGCGCGGCTCCCTCCCCGCGGTTGTCATCAATAATTAAAATCTCAGTATTTAAGTATGTTTGATTGATAACGCTCGTTACCGCCCTGACGACAATCTCCTGCTCCCGTTTATAACTGGTAATTATACAGCTCACCAGAGGTTCCGTCATGCTTGCCTTCCCCCGCGTTTTACGCAATGCTCGTTTTTCCCGCCCCGGGGCGCCGGGGGATATTTCATCTTCCGTTTCCTAAAAGCGCGGACAGTCCGCCGAAATGCTTCTTCAGGTTCCGGTATGTATTATATGCTCCCGCTGTAATCCGGGACGAAAAACCCGAATCCTTCAAAACAGGATTGCTGTTTCGGGCCTGCTCCTTCGCAAACTTCCTGTACTCCGGGCTTTCCGGGTCAGACTTAGGCATCAGCGGCAGAAATGACAATTCTTCCATAAGGCGGCTTTTTCCTGTTTCTCTGTCGTATACAACGCCAAGGGTTTCGGTAACGCCCGTTTCTGTATCAAAAATCACTCCCAGACCGTAGTCGCAGAGATTATCCGGAGTGTGGTCAAACTTCTTTGCGAAACCGGCTCTCCGGGAGCTGAAATAAAAATTCCCCAGCGAAAACCACACCGGCTTGCCGCCCAGCTGCGTCACCGGCTGCACGCAATGGGGATGATGTCCGATTACGGCCTGCACACCCGGTAAGGCTGTAAGATGACTCGCCAGAGTTATGTCAACCGGCATCGGATAGGGATTGAACTCATAACCCCAGTGCATAAGCACCACTGCCGGCAGTCCCGGCTCCGTCTCCTGAAGAGACCGCAATGCAGGAAGAATCACTTTTTCCTCCCGGGGCGCACAGCCGGGGCGGTTTTCTTTCGCATACACCGTCTCCTCGGCGCCCCAGCCGAAATTAAATAACGCAAGCTTTGTTTCGCCGTCTTCCATAATCAGCGGTTTCACGGCTTCCGTTAAATTATTCCCGGCCCCCACAGTCCGGATTCCCGCGCCCTCAAGGGTCTTCCGCATTTCAGAAAGACCCTCCGGCCCGTAGTCCATCGTGTGATTATTTGCCAGGGTCACCGCCACTGTATTAAGCCGCAGAAGCGCTTCGAGGCACTGCTCTGACTGCGCAAGACGGGCTCCCCGCTTCCTGATCGGCTTAAGTCCGGAAGGATCACAGAGTACTCCCTCCAGATTTATGACCGTGCTGAGCCCCCGGGCTCTCACCTCTTCGGCCAGAGCATCTATATCTCCCGCGATTTCGGGAAAATCATAATAAAAATCTCCAAGAAATAATAACTTCATGTCTGCCTGACAAAACCTTCGGCTTCTTGAAGAACCCGGGCGCTTATGCTACTCTGTTGTCAAGATAATTCTTATTGAGCACAGCAGCACTGATTCCGGGGGGACTCCATGAAGCTCAAATACTGGCTTGGCTATTATCACGAGCGGCTGATGCCGCCTTTTCTCTATCCGCTGGCGCTGAAAAACTGGTTTAAAAAGTGCACCGGCAGAAAGCTTAACCTCAAAAATCCCGTAACCTTCGACGACAAGATAAACTGGGTCAAGCTTTACGGCCTTATGCCGGAAATGACGACCCTGTCGGATAAGTACGCCGTCCGCTCCTGGGTGGCCGAAAAGATCGGCGAAAAGTATCTGGTACCTCTTCTGGGTGTCTGGAACCGCTTCGAAGAAATCGATTTTGACGCCCTTCCGGAGCGTTTTGTCTTAAAAACCAACAACGGATCGGAAACCAATATAATCGTCACGGACAAAGCCGGTTTCGATAAGGCCGCTGCCGCAAAAAAATTCAGGGCATGGCTTAAGATGAATTTTGCCTTCAAGTTCGGCTATCAGCTTCAATACCGCGATATTCCGCCTAAAATCATCGCCGAGGAATATATCGACAACGGCGGAAACAATCTCTATGATTACAAGGTTCACTGCTTTTCCGGCGTCCCGAAATATATCGAATACATCGGCGACCGGCATACCTCTCCCCATGAAATCTACATGGATACAAAGTGGAATAAACAGGATTTTTACGACGCGGTCTTCCCGCAGTATCCCGAAATTCCTCCGAAGCCGGAGCGCCTTGATGAGCTCCTGTCGCTTGCTGAAACCTTAAGTCAGGGCTTTCCCTATGTCCGGACGGATTTTTATATCCTTAATTCCGGTGAAATAAAGTTCGGTGAAATGACCTTTACTCCTGGAAGCGGCCAGTACACCTGGCAGCCGGAAAGCGCTGATATTGAGGTCGGAAAGCTTATGAAGATTCCTTATTAGTCTTTCTTTCTTCAATTTTGCGTTTTATCGCTTTCAGCAGGTATTTTCCTCCCGCCTCCGCCGCGGAGCCCGGATTGAAGATGTATTCCCGGTATAGGGCTTCAATCTCCCCGCGGTATTCCTCTCCCCGCTCCAGAAGCTCCCTCACGGCTGCTGCAGCCTCTTTTGCCTGCTCCGGCGCAAGATGCCTTCCCAGCTTCTCTCTTGACCAGATTTCTATGGGCGTGCCGGGAAGCTCTTCGTGCCTCGGATTCATTACCTTCATCGGCGTGTCTATAAAAAGCACGGGGCGAAGGGTTGTAAAGGCATATTCAAAGGATATGGCCGACCAGTCGGTAATCAGGAGATCAGCTTCAAACACGGTGGAATTTTTGGAAAAATCGGTCTGAATCTCAATATCCCCCAGCGCCTCGTAGCGCTCTTTCAATTCCTTCATTTTATCCCCCTGGTGCTTTACCTGCTGGGGATGAGGCCTGACCGTAATCTTAAAGCCCTGCCCGGTAAGAGAGTCCAGAAGAGGCTCCAGGCATAAATCCACGATATTGTCCTTCTGCCAGGAGGGGGCAATGAGAATTTTCGGCGCCTTTTTTGCGCCGCCGGAAGACTTCGCTGATATGGCCTCCTCCTTGCTGCCGGCATCCCGGGAACGGTTCTTCTGAGATTCCGCATAATCATTGCGCATGTTATCCAACAGCGGATAACCGCATTCCACCAGATTTTTCGCGGGAAGGCCGTAGAGCTCCTCCGTCCGCCTCGCTTCCTCCACCTGCCCCTTTCCGACACAGAGAATCGTATCGTAATTATTCACGGCGCCGAAACGGTTCTGAAGATTCCAGCCCGCAATTTCATGGGGCATGTAAATATATTCAATATCCTTACGGAACACGCTGCGGCGAATCTGGTAATTGTCCAGATCGGGCATGGTCATGGCCACAATATCCGCATCCATTTTCATCATGAACACAATGAGCTTGTCCGGGCTCACATAATAAGCCTCCAGATGGGGAAATTCCTTTGCGCGTTCGAAAACAGCATCATCAGGGTCACTGGTGACGTAATGCACCGTAATGTCCGAATGCTTCAGGACGTATTCAAGTACATCTCCCATATACTTGTAAAACCCGGTACTTTCCGAATAAAATACCAGGTGTTTGTTTTTATATGTAAAAAACCGCTTGCGATCAGCCCGCTCCCGTCTGGCTTCCTGGGAGAAGAAACCCGCCTTCTTCTTTTTTCCGCCGCCGTAGGTTTTTAAATCCTCCAGACGCTTCCGGCTCTCCTCCAGGGCCTCATAGTCTACATATTTTTTGGGATTGATGATGAAATTCAGGAAATAAAGCTGGAGAATCGAAACAAGATTGCTTACAACCCAGTAAAGTCCTACGCCTATGGGAACAAAGAAGCCCAGATACAGGGAAAGCCCTACGGAAAAAGCCATCATCCCGTACTGGTTCCACTTGCTCTGCTCCGCCTGAAGAACATTGCTCCTGTTCTGCACAAAACACATCAGCCAGGAGGAAAAGCCCGCGATAACCGGTACGAGAAGCGTCGCGCCCCCGACGCGGGAAGGAACAAAGCTCAGATTAAAGCCTAAGAACGTCATGTTCAATCCGCGGATGGAAGAAAGCGCCTCCGCGGAAACAAGCTCCCCGCCCCCCGCATTCTGGACGAAATTGACCACATAAAGCTCAATGGACGATATTTCGGGATCGAGCCCCAGTTTACCGGAAACAAAGGCGTTCAGCGTCCCGATAACGTCCGCCGGAAGGTGCAGAATATAAGTCAGGGGATGATAAATCACCGCCACGACTCCCAGCAGCAGAACAAGCTGAATCACCATGGGAATCACGGAGGTGAAGGGACTGTAGTGCTCGCGCTTGAATATTTTGGACTGCTCCTCGTATATCGTGTCGTAGTCCCCGAAGAAATCAGCCTTCAGACGGTTGATTTCAGGCTGCATCTTCACCATCTTTATGGAATCGAACTGGAGCCATATGGAAACCGGCAGCAGCACTATCTTGCAAAGGACGGTAAAAATCACGATTGAAAGCCCGTAACTGCCGATGAAGGAATAGCACCAGCTCATCAGGGCTCCAAGCAGATCGGATAATATTTTCATAGAATCTTACTTGTCTTCCTCCAGATCCACATCGATATTGACCTCGTCGGTCTCGACAATCTTGTTTTTGTCTTCATCGATATTCAGGGTCGTGTTGATCTTCTTTTTTGCTTTTCTCCAGTATATCCCGAAAGCGGCGGCGGCGGTCAGTACAATACCGGCAACGATCTGCACCACATAGGTCATGGCCGAAGGGTCCAGATAGGCCTGAATTCCAAAGGCAGAGCGAACTAACTCCGCATAATTAAACATCTGTTATCTCCTTTCCTTGAACACTTATTTTCTTTTCAGCTGCTCTCCGGGCTTAACCTTTTTCCCGAGGGCGTGATCACAGTAATTACAGGCTTCCGCATAGTCGCTCAGATAAAAACGCTTCATCCCCTCCCGGAAGCCGGGGCCTGAGGGTGTGTTCCTGACATCAAACACATCATGCTCGCTTTTCATATATCCCAGGTCGCAAAGATGGGCTCCCCTGGCGCAAAGATAAAGCTTTCCGTTCAGCATGGTACGGCAGTATCGCGATGAATAGCATGCGTTATATTCCTTTTCCAGCTGCTCCCTGCTCTTGCCCCTTTGCTCCGTCCCTCCGGGCGCAACCCAGGAAGTGGCTTTATCCACGGTATGCCGGATTCCGTTTTCCCGCATCAGGGCGGCAAAGTCCTGAACCTTCTGGGTTTTAACCCCGTAATTGCTTATCTCGACAAACATCTTCGGATGCCGCATCAGCTTCAACAGGCTGCTGTCAGGCAGCACCGTGGCATTGGTGGTTATGTCGGCAAACATCACCTTCGGGCTTTCAAGCACTACCTGAAGCACCCGGCCAAGCTCGGGATAGATCAGGGGTTCGCCTCCCAGAAGTCCGAATTTTATTATGGTGTCCACGTTTTCCAGAAGCTTAAGAATATCCGCAATAACAGTATCCGTGTCCAGGTGGTACGGCTTGTCATACAGAGGCATCAGATTGTTGCAGTTTTTGCAGTTTAAAGAGCAGCGCGTGGTCAGGATAACCACAATATCCTGAAAGACGGCCCTTCCCGGAAGGATCAGATCCCGGGCCACACGGGCATACGCTCCGATTCCTTTGTGGCCGGGAATCAGATTATGGATTTCGTTAATACAGGGCTTGAATATTTTATTAAAATAACTGCTCATAGGCCTTCCCTGTCATACTTTCACTGCCGTATTACCGTTACGGTTTTCTTAAACCCCCAGCGTGTCCATGAACGCACGCTTGTTTTCCTCCGGGGTTGTTGTGGGCCTTCCCAGATCCTCCCTTGCCCCGATAGCGCACTTAACCTCTATAAATGTGGGCCCATCCTTCTCCCCCACGGCCTCAAGAACACGTTCAAGCTCCTTCGGGGTCTTTACAGAACAGGCGTTTTTATACCCGACAGCTCCGGCGAGGACGGGAAAATCCACACTTCCGGCCGCCGTAGGCATTCCGCCCACCGATTCATGGGCCTCATTGTTAATCAGAACATGTACAAAGTTTTTCGGCGCCTGGGAGCCGACAAGCGCAAGCGCCCCCAGGTGCATCAGGGCCGCTCCGTCCCCGTCTATGCACCAGACTCTTCTGTCGGGCTTCTGAAGCGCCACGCCCAGCGCGATTGAAGAACTGTGCCCCATGGATCCCACAGTCAGAAAATCGTGGCCGTGGCCCTCCCCAAGCCGCTCGCGGAGCTCAAAAAGCTCCCGGCTGGCCTTTCCGGTGGTGGAAATAACCATATCCTCCCCGGCGGCAGAAACAACAAGCTCAATCGCGGCTTCCCGCGTCATTTGATAACTGTTGCTATATTTAACACTTCCGGTATATTTAAGGGCGTTTTTACGGACGATGAAGGCAACCTGACCTCCCCCGTCAAGCACTTCCGAAAAGCCCTTCATCGTGCTCTTAAGCTCCTCTTCCGTGGTCTCCTGATCTATAACAGCGGAGCTCACCCCCATGACCTCCATAAGGGTTTCGGTGATCTCGCCCTGATATATGTGCTGGGGCTCGTCGTGTACCCCGGGCTCACCCCGCCAGCCTATTACAAAAATCACGGGAATGCCGTATACCTTTTTATGCAGAAGGGAAGCCAGCGGGTTGATTACATTCCCCTCTCCGCTGTTTTGCATATAAACCACGGCAGCGCGGCCGGTCGCGAGATGATATCCCGCCGCCAGACCCAGGCAGTTGCCCTCATTTGCCGCTATAAGGTGATGGGCGGGATCGATACCGTAGCGCTCCATAAGATAGCTGCATAGGGCCTTTAACTGCGAATCAGGCACGCCCGTATAGAAGTCGGCGCCGAGGGTTTCGGCAAAAAATTTTACGTCCATCAATCCTCTCCTCCCAGCCGGCCTATAAGAGCCTCCAGTTCCCCGGGATTGTCAACCTCATAAATATCGTCACTCTCCACAGGCCTGACCTTAAGCTTAAGCCGGTCCAGATTCCGGTTAACAACGTCATCCCAGAACCAGTCCTCATGACCCGGTTCTCCAAAGGCCTCCTCGATGCAGTGCCCCAGAAGCTCCGCGTCTTTTCTGCAAAAATACGCCAGCCCGACCATATTATAACAGTCGTTACCGCCCTTTCCGACTCTGGTAATCCAACCGTCACCGTCAAGCTCAAAAACCCAGTCGCCGGAATGCCCGGCAATCATTTTCCCGTAATAACAGGACTCCTCCGGCAGATTCGAAAGAAGCTCCCTGTTTTTAAGATAAAGATCCGCCTCACATATAAGACAGTCCCCTGTTTTCAGCACTTCTCTTGCCGTATAAACCGAGGAAATGTTATTGATCTTCTCGAAGTACGGATTATTCAGAACCTTCAGGCCCTCATACTTTTTTTCCAGGGGAAGGAACTGTTCTCCGAGATAGCCGGAGACCACGAAAATCCGCTCCGTCCCGGCCCGCTTAAGCCCGTCGATTACGGTCTCAATAAGGCTTTCCCCCTTAACCTTCAAAAGCGGCTTCGGCGTCGATTCCGTCAGAGGAAGCATCCTTTTCCCGAGGCCGGCGGCCATTAAAATTGCGTTAAGCATTTTCATTGTACCGCACCGGAACGGCTACCCCGCATTCTTTCAGGGCCTGTTCAAACACCTTGAAAAATTCCCGGATATCCTCTTCGTCGATAGCGCCCAAAGCGCAGAGCCGGAACGTATTAAGCGAAGCGATTTTCCCGGGATATATGGTAAATCCTCTTTCGTAACAGTAGTTATGTACCTTCTCGAAGCTCCAGTTTTCATCATCCGGGTAGCGCACCGCCACCACAAGCCCGGTCTGCCACTCCGGCCTTATCACGTCCTTAAAGCCCAGCCGGTCGAGCCCTTCGTGAATGGCTCTGAAAACCCTGGTGTGGCGCTCCCATTTCGGCATTTCGCCTTCCTCAAAATATTCCTTCAGCGCCTGAACAGCCGCGTAAACGGTCTGCACCGGCGGTGTAAAATGCATCTCTCCGGTCTTTTCAAAATAATCATACTGCAGGTACAGATTGCAGTAATAGGAACGCTTCGGATAGTCCTTTGAAGCCTCCAGCATGGCCTTGTTCCCGATTATGAAGGAAAGCCCCGCCATTCCCATAATTCCCTTCTGGGCAGAGGCCATGCAGAAATCAATGTTTTCCTTCTCTATGTCTATGGGCACCATGGCGAGAGTCGAGGTGGTGTCGACAACAAAACACGCGTTATATTTATGTGCAAGGGCGCCGATCTCACGAATCGGGTTCATGATTCCGGTACCGGTTTCGTTATGGGTGGTATAGACCAGGGCGATGTCCGGATCCGCTTTCAGGGCTTCCTCCGCCTCTTTTAAATCCGGCCTCTCGTCAAAGGGGTACCGCAGCTCCTTAAGGGGCAGGCCGTAATAATTGCAGACCTCCACCGCCCGGCTGCTGTAGGCTCCGTTATTGAGGATCATGACCTTCTTCCCCTCCGGAAGAAGGGAATTCAGGCAAATATCGATATTGATCGTCCCCGAGCCGCAGAACAGCACGCAGGTATATTTATCCGGCGAGGCATGCACCGTTTTAAGAAGGTCGAACCTGAGGGAACGCATCAGTTCCGCGAATTCCTCCTCCCGCGGACAGATATCCGGTACAACCTGGGCCTCCTTAACGGTATCCGTCGTCGTAGCCGGTCCCGGATTAAGCAGGACGTTTCTTTTTACTTTCATCGCTTTCCTTTCTGCCTCTTTTCCGCGGCCGTGCATCAAAGCAAACGGTTTTGGCAACCGCCATTTCGCGAGCCGCGAAGCCTTCCGCCACAAAGCCTTGTAGCTGTCAAACAGGTTTAATCAACATTTAGTAGTATAGCAAGATTCTTACTTTGCGTCAAACACCCGTCCCGTCGGGACAAAGGTTTCCCCGTCGTTTACCCCGCCCGTCTGCATATATTCAACCATGGGCGCCTTTGATTTGTATTCATACCAGAGGAAACGCCTTCCTTCCCCGGTTTTCCCGTACTGCTCCAGCTTCCCGCTGTCAGCGCCGTCCAGAAGGTCTTCAAAGATCTCCTGCAGATCGGCATAGGAAAGCCGCGCTTCGGAAGTCTTCATTTCATGGCTCTCATTTATTCCCTTTACAAAGAAAGCCGGATTCTGCCCGAAACCCTCCCGGTTATCCCCGTGATCCGCCATAATCAGTATAGCGGAATTGTCATAGACCCCGGCGGAACGGAGCTTGTCAAGAAACTCCCGGGCCAGCTTAAAGCATACCCTCAGCGCGTCGTCATCGGAAACGGGATCCAGGGTAAAATATCCGTCCAGGTCAGTGTCATGGGTCTTATGCCACCCTTTCAGATGAATAAAGCGAAAGCATTTCTGATCCGTTTTGTCTATGTCCCAATCCCACAGCCTGCGGAAAAAGTCGTAATTATTCCAGGAAAAATCCTCCGGCTCTCCCTCCGGAGGTTCACTTTTCATTTCCTCAAACTCCTCAAGATCCGTCACCTTGCACAAAGGCTTCAACGGGTAGGGCAGATACCTGAAGCCCACGAGTTCGAGCCAGAACAGGTCGTACCGCTTCCGGCGCACAAGGTGGATATCCCTCTGATACAGGTTATCCAGCCGTGCATTGGCCTCCTCGGTAATATACCTGCTTTCCGGCTCATACAGCCCCATAGCAAAGCCCCGCCCTTCAAGTGACTTCAAAAGCGGGGAATTATCCATTGCGTCAATATAATAATCATTAAAAGAGCCGCTGTTTTCGTAGCATTTTCCGGAAAGGATCTGGGGAATGGCGTAATGTGTATAGGGATAAAGGCCCTGAGTATCCGGAAAATACGTGAAATCACGGAATATTTCCCGATCCTCCGGCTCCTCCTCAAGCATTTTCGCAACATCGGCGGAATCCACATAATCCAGAAGCAGGACTATCAGGTTCTGATCCGTGGAAAACCGAAACAGATCCGTATCGGAAACACGGTATTTCTCCACCCTCTTTTCGAAAACAGCCCCGGAATCGCCGCCGATAATCCCGACGGAAAGCGACAGAATCATAATAAAGAAAAGTCCCGCGCATATGAATCCGATAGATTTTATAACATTTGCTATTTTAAATTTAATTCCGCAGAAAACCACAGCTCCGGAAACAAGCACCCACAGCAGGACAGACTTGATCTGCTCAAACCGGTATTCGGGCCCTCCCCAGTCTATCTCATGGCCGTCCAGTACCGGCAGATGACCGGCCATGAAATTTCCCTGAAGAAAAAAGCAGACTATCACCCCCGTCTCGAGGGCCAGAATCCAGTGGTATACCGTCTCTTTCCCGATTCCCCGGAGCAGGACGCATAAGAGACTGTTTACCAGAGCCCCCAGCACAAGCGCCGCGGCAAACATCGCCAGCACCGGCGGCGCTCCCTCATAAATATCAAACCAGAATTCGTCCCGGTCGGAAATATAATATTCCAGCGGGGCAAAAATACAGCTCATAAACGAAAAGGTCAGAGCCAGGATGAACCCCGGTACCAGATCTTTTATATGGAATTTTTGCTTCAAGAGCAGTGCCGTCCTTTCGAAACTATTGCTTAACACACAGGGCTCAGTATACTCTCAGCGCCATAATCCCGCAAGAGGAAGGGTGCCGGCAGGAGCTGTTCCGCAGCCCGGCGGACGGCATATTATAACACATTTCGTTGCGTCATAACCGTTATCTGTGGTAGAATACCGCATTATGAAAAAAGCTTCAGACCAATCAGAAAAATCCGTCCGGCAGCCCGTTTCCCGGAAAATCCGTGACATCACCCGTCACCCGGATTTTTTTCCGGCTCTTTCGGGAATTCTCTGCCTGTGTTTTACCCTTTTTCTCGCCGGGCCCCTCTTTCTCTACCTTTCCAACCGTGAAGAGCTGTGGTTCGATATCTACAATATGCTCCCGGTTATCCTTCCGGTCTTTTTGATCAGTATGGTCCTCCTTGGGGGACTTACGGTTTTCCTGTACCGCCTGCATCCTTTGGCCGGCCGCGTTTTCGTAACGCTTGTTTTTATTATGGCTCTGGCCTTTTATATTCAGGGAAACTTCATAGGCTGCGATTACGGCGAGCTTAACGGCGACACCGTGCATTGGAACGAATTTCCGCGCTACGCCAAGGAAAGCCTTATCCTGTGGCTCGGCATTCCTCTGGGCGCCGCCGTCACGGTGAAGCTCGCAGGCTTTAAAAATGTCTCCCGGATAGCCGCCCTGGCAGGTTTAATCATTATCGGCATGCAGCTTGCAGCCCTTTCTCCAAAATTAATCACGGGCGGTATGAAACCACAGGACACGCGGGTCATCACCACGGATGCCTCCAACACCTATTCTTCGGGGAAAAACATCGTTTTCCTTCTTTTTGACGCTCTGGATGCCGAGCTCACAAACGAGGCCCTGGAAGCGGATCCCTCGCTCAGGGAAGAGCTTAAGGATTTCATTTATTACCCCGACACCGCAGGCATGTACCAGAACACAAAATGCTCCGCCCCTTATATTCTGACCGGCGAATTGTATAAAAACGAGGAGCCCTTCCCGGATTATGTGGAAAAGGCGTACCGCGACACGGACCTTTATAATCAGCTGGACGAGCGGAATTTCGCCTATGGCCTGTACGCGGAGTCCACCTTTGTGTCAAAGGACATGGAAGGCAGGGTAGAGAACCTGCGCTCCAACCGGAAGGTTCCGTCCTCCTCCGCCGCCTTCTGCAAAATGCTTTACCGCTTCGTCTTTTTCCGCTATGCCCCGCATCAGCTGAAGCAGTTTTTCTGGTTTTATTCCGGCGATTTCAACACCCTGATTTCCCTGAAGGAGGACGTGGATTATGAGCTCTTCCCCCTGGAAGAACAGCTCCGGCTCTACGATATTCTGGTAAACGGGGAATTTCAGATCGATAACACTCGCAATGTTTTTAAGTATTTCCATACCCGCGGAGTTCACAAGCCCTATGAATTTGACGCCGAAATGCAGCCTCTGTCCGGGGACGGTTCCGGTTCCATAGACGAGGCCGCAAAGGGCTGCTTTAAATTCCTGAAGGACTACATCGCCCGGCTTAAAGCGGAGGGCTTATATGACAACACGGCCCTTATAGTTCTCTCCGACCACGGATATACCCTGTACCACCAGAACCCCACTCTTATGTTTAAAAACTTCAACGCCGATCATCCCTTCACGATTTCGGATTCTCCCGTTTCCTTTGAGGATCTGGTTCCGGCCATTGAGAAGCTGGCCGGAGATGGCGGAAGCGGAAAAACAACAGCCGATATTTTCGGAAACGCTCCTTCAGACCGGATCAGACCATATTACTTTTACGAATGGAACACCGAAAGCGGCGACTATCTGCCGCCCATCAAGGTGTTTGAGGTACGGGGGCGCGCCGACGACATCGACTCCATGGTTGAGACCGAAACTGTTTATAAGGCTCATGGCGAAACCGCCGTCGGAACCTACACCTATGCGGGAGACGACACGATCATTTTCGACGACAGCGACAAATGCAACTCCATTATAAAGGTCGGGGTATCCAGCTATCTGGATTACGAAAACGGCGTTGTTAAACGCTGGTCCAACGCAGGACTCAGCCAGTTCCAGATCAATCTGCCCGGGGGCTTTTCCGACGCCATCCGCTGCACAATCAACGCGGACACCTGGGAGAACAGCACGCAAACAGTCGTTATTTCTGTGAACAATCAGGAGCTTGACCGCATTTCTTTCTCCGGCGGAACCTTCAGCTTCACTATTCCCGCCGACATGGCCCGCGACGGCATCCTCGGAATAAAGCTCGCCTACCCCGACAAGGAAATGGAGTTCGGCGAGAGGGGCATAACCCTTCATTTCAGTGAAATGATTCTGGAAACAGTCTAATATTTTCCGGCCGGAAAGCCGAAATATAGTATGAAAAGGATTTCGTATGTTGTCTCCACGGAAGGAGGTACAGACATGAATCAGGAAATAACGGTGCTCGCCGTACAGCCTATAGCAATGGCTTACAGCGCGCAGAAGGAGAAAAAAGAGAAAGCAAAGAACAATCGCAAAATGCAGGGAAAGAGGAAGGAACCCGTTGTTCTTTCAGAGGTTCAGGCTTATTATATTCCCGGGGAAACGTCCCTTACCCACTATCCGACCTACGGAAAAGACTATCTTATCCGTTGAAAAGGCCCTTTCTGCCCCCTAAAACACTTGCTTTTCGGGCAGCTTTATGCTAAACTGACCTTGTATCAGATCCTTTGACGGATAAGTTTCTGAAAGGAGGCCGCTTATGAATGTTGGTTCCGCAATGGGAATTCCGCAGCTTTCAATGCCTATGGCAGAACGCAATGCCAAAACCGATTTCGGTTTGAAAATGCTGGGAAAAAGCATGGAGACAAATGAGGCAGCCGCGGCATCTCTGGTTAAAATGATGGATCGTACCATGGAGTTATCGGTTAATCCCGGTGTAGGCAGCCAGCTTGATCTGTCAGTTTAAGTATTTCAGTTCAACGAACCTGCCGGTATTATCCGGCAGGTTTTATTTTGTAAAAATGTAACTATCAGAAGGAGGATACTATGGGACTTATTAAAGCAGTAATGGGTGCAGGCGGCGGCGTTCTTGCCGATCAGTGGCGCGAGTATTTCGTCTGCGATTCCATGCCGGCGGATGTGCTTCTCACAAAGGGCGAGCACCGCGTTCAGGGCCGCAGCACCAACACAAAGGGGAGCGACAACATTATCACCAACGGCTCCGTCATCGCTGTCAACGAAGGTCAGTGCATGATTATCGTCGATCAGGGAAAAATCGTCGAGGTCTGCGCAGAAGCCGGAGAATTTACCTACGACACCTCAACTGAGCCTTCAATTTTCTACGGAGGCCTCGGCAAAGGGCTTCTGGACAGCTTTAAGACCTTCGGCAAGCGTATAACCTTCGGCGGCGATACGGCCAAGGATCAGCGTATCTATTTCGTCAATACGAAAGATATTATCGGCAATAAATACGGCACTCCGAGCCCTGTGCCCTTCCGTGTTGTAGACAATAACGTGGGGCTGGATGTGGACATTTCCATCCGCTGCCACGGCGAATACACCTACCACATTGTCGACCCGGTTCTGTTCTATACGAACATCACCGGCAATATCACTGAAGATTATCTCCGTGAAACCCTTGATTCCCAGTTAAAGAGCGAGCTTTTAACCGCTCTGCAGCCGGCTTTCGCAAAGATTTCCGAAATGGGCATCCGCTATTCCGCCCTGCCGGGTCACGCCGATGACATCGCGGACGCTCTTAACGATGTGCTTTCGGATAAATGGGGAAAGGTCTACGGCCTTGAAATCGTCACCTTCGGCGTCAGCTCCGTCAATGCTTCCGAAGAAGATGAAAAGATGATCAAAGAGCTTCAGAGAAACGGGGCTCTCCGCAACCCGAACATGGCAGCTGCGCATCTTGTGGGCGCCCAGGCGGAAGCCATGCAGGCTGCAGCCAACAACCAGAACGCGGGTCCGATGATGGCCTTCGCCGGAATGAATATGGCAAACAACGCCGGCGGAATGAATGCCGGGCAGCTCTTCCAGATGGGTCAGAACCAGCCCGGAGCCGCACCTGCTCCCGCCCCCGCTCCTGCCGCGGCAGCACCCGCCCCGGGAGGCTGGACCTGCGAATGCGGAACAACCAACACCGGAAAGTTCTGCTCCAACTGCGGCAAGCCCAAGCCGGAGGATGAAAGCTGGACCTGCGAATGCGGAACGGCCAACACCGGGAAGTTCTGCTCCAACTGCGGCAAGCCCAAGCCGGAAGGTCCCTGGAAATGCGAATGCGGTACCGAAAACACCGGAAAATTCTGTTCCAACTGCGGCAAACCCAAGCCGTAAGCCGGTTATCTGAAAAACCTTAAAACTAACCAGGAAGCGCCCCGTCGGATGACGGAGCGCTTCTTTTTTCTGCCATTAATAATTCCCGAATGCAAGGTTTTTCATAACGTCCGTTTTAGCTATCATAAATACCGCCCGTTTCTTTTTAAAGCGCCGAGAATTGCATTTTTCTCTGCCTCGACAGCACCCTGTACCATTTCCGGTTTTCCGCCCCCTTTGGCCCCGAATTCGGCCTTAAAAAGGTTGCTTATTTCCCGGGCGTCATTTCCCGAGGAACCGACTATATACCTGTACCCCTCTTCATCATTTCCCACCATTATTCCGCAATACCCCCCGTGCCCTTCCACAAGAGCATTGACGGCATTTCTCTGCACAACAGGCTCCAGCTCCTCCGAGAAGAGCCATACATTCGCGGTTTCCGCAGGGATCCGTTCTATCTGCTGCATAATGAGGCGCTTCTGCATTTCCGAAAGCTTTACACGCGCCTCCCCCAGCTCATTGCTCAGCCTTTCCACCGCCTCCGCCACCTTTTCCGGCGGCTCGCTTAAGAAATGAGAAAGGGTCTGATTCTGCTCATACAGCTCCTGAACATACTTAAAAGCACGGGAGCCGCAGATAATGGTCAGTCT
Source organism: Lachnospiraceae bacterium (assembly GCA_024680815.1). GTDB lineage: Bacteria > Bacillota > Clostridia > Lachnospirales > Lachnospiraceae > NK4A144. The sequence goes on from JAILBQ010000127.1 coordinate 45,314, forward strand.
CGTACCCCCTTTATACCTTATGGCTTTAATAATTTTAATAAGACCGATCTCTCCGGTGTTTGCCACATGCGGGGCACAGCAGGCGCACAAATCCACTCCTTCTATTTCCACAAGGCGTACCGGCCCCTCTATTTCACCCTTGCAGCGATATTCCAGGCCTTTGAGCTCTTCAGGCGACGGATAACCGGTTTTTATCGGTACATTTCTGTAAATTACATCATTAACCCTGATTTCCAGTTCCAAAAGCTCTTCCTTTGTCAAATCTCTGCTTGTATCCACCGTAACGAGGTGATCACTCAAATGAAAACCCACGTTATTTGAGCCAAGCCATCGAAAAAGTGTTCCGGAGATAATATGTTCGCCTGAATGGTTTTGCATGTTATAAAAACGCCTGTCCCAGTCAATTTTCCCGAACACACGTGCGCCAACCTCGATAGCGGTTGTATTTTTCGCTTCATCAGGGCCCGATATATAGTGTGTTATGATTCCATTTTCGATTCTGACATCCGTTACCTCACACCCGTTTATGGTTCCCCGGTCAGGTGTCTGCCCGCCCTCCTCGGGGAAAAACAACGTCTGATTTAAAACAACTTTTATTTGGTTTGACGCTGATTCTACGGCGATTATCTCCGCCTCGAACTCAGTTTCATACGGCATGCTATCAAATAATTTTTTCGTCTTTTCCATCCTGTCCTCTCTTTCGGATAATTGCCGGTATCTCATTGCCTTTGATCGACGATTTATGTAAACCAATACCGCTTGTTTCCACAAATGTCCCATATGTTATTCGATTTTTGCTATTTCATCTTTTCCGATATTTTATTTTCAGCTTTTGATATCACCCGTGCAGTGTTAAATGAACCTATTCCGGCATACCGCATGTCGTTGCAAAACACGGTGTAATCTATATAATAATAGCCCCCGTTCCATCCATCCACCACTTTAATTACAGGCAGCTTTTTATTACCTGCCTGCCATACTGAATACCCAACAACCGATATTGTGTGATCCTTGTAATACCCCCGGGCAAGATTCATGATCACAGGACGGCTTTCATCAATTTCCTGCTTTACCTCCGTCTCAAATTCCCAGGAATAAACCCCCCTGCATTTTGCCTTATAACCGTAGCGCCGGAAGGCTTCTTTAGTGATATTATCGATCTTTACCGGATTTGTGCCTCTTTTATCCCTGTAGCCGTAACGCTTTCCGATTTCCTCCACCTCCCGGTAGATCTCGAAAATATCGCCTTTTATGCCTGTGAGCCCCTGCTTCTCTTTATAATAGAAAAGCAGCCTTGTAATGGCCACAAGGGAGCAGTTTTTGGTGCTCCTGCCGCTTATTGTGAGCATGGTTTCGGAATTGACGTCCAGGGACTTTCCCGGGTCGATACAAAGAGCCTCATTCCCGTAGTGTTCTTTCATATATCTGTCCAGGTCGGAAAATCCCGCATACGGAATTTTCTTCGGGCTTCCTTCAGATAATTTCTTTTTTACCGCCTTAAGCAGTTCCTTAACACCCATCCCACCGTTTCCTTGCACGTTCTGACCATGTAGCGTATACTTTGTCCTGTCATGATTTGACGCTGTTATCATACACAAAAACCGGGCAAACTTCAATAACAAATGTTACTTAGCTGCTTTTCATCGGCCTTCGGCACAGACCGCCCCATCCGAACCGCCGGTTTACAGCACTTTGTTACTATTCAGCTTTTCAGGGAGCCGCAGATGCTTAAGGATTTATTTAACCTGTTTTTTGTCTTTGCAAAGATCGGCGCCGTCACCTTCGGCGGCGGATATGCCATGCTTCCGGTCTTTCAGCGTGAGCTGGTGGATAACCGGGGCTGGACCACGGAAGAAAAGCTGATGGACTACTTTGCCATCAGCCAGTGTACCCCCGGCGTCATCGCCGTAAATACCGCCACCTTCATCGGCTGCAGCCGCGCAGGGATCCCCGGCGGTATTGCGGCCACTCTGGGCGTTGTCTTCCCCTCCATCGTCATCATTACCGTTCTGGCCATCTTCCTGCAGAATTTTGCCCATCTCGAAGCCGTCCGGCATGCCTTCAACGGTATCCGTGCCTGTGTCTGTGTTCTGATTCTTAATTCAGTAGTGGGCCTGATAAAAAAGGCCGTCATCGACTATAAATGTCTGATTATCTATTTCGTTGTTCTCGGTCTGTCACTTTTCGCTCCGGTATCGCCTGTTATAATTGTGATTCTTGTGGGGGTTACTGGTGTTATTATTAAGCCGGCCAAAACCCCTTTCTCCGGTAAAACACCCGAAAAACCGGAGGAGAGCCCTTCAAAGAAAGGAAAATAATCATGCTTCTGCTTCTGCGTCTTTTCTTCGAATTTTTCAAAACCGGTCTTTTCGCCGTCGGAGGGGGGCTGGCTACCCTTCCGTTTCTCTACGAAATGGGCAGCAAAACCGGCTGGTTTACGGCGGCCGATATAGCCGATATGATAGCCGTTTCCGAGTCCACCCCGGGTCCTATGGGCGTTAATATGGCCACCTATGTCGGGGTGAAAACCGCCGGACTCCCCGGCGGCGCGGTAGCCACTCTGGGGCTTGTCTGTCCTTCTTTAATCGTAATCATCATTGTGGCCCGTATCCTGAACCGCTTTAAGGACTCCGCTCTGGTTAAAAAGGTGTTTTACGCCCTGCGCCCCGCTTCCGCCGCGCTAATCACCGCTGCCGGTCTGGGAGTGGCCAGAATCGCCCTTCTCCGTTTGGATATTTTCAAAGAAACTCATGTTATTTTTGACCTTCTTAACTGGAAATGCATACTTCTGGCCGTGGCCGTCTATATCGGAATCCGGCTCTTTCATAAGCATCCCGTACTCTATATCGCCCTTTCCGCCCTGGCGGGGGTTATTTTCAGTCTTTGATTGATATTTACTTGACAATCTTTCCTTATCTTTGTATAATCGTATTCGTTAAAAATTTAACACACTATCATTTCTCAAATCAGGAGGTATAAATCAATGGCTCGTTTTACTTTACCCAGAGACGTGTATCACGGAAAAGGCTCCCTGGAGCAGCTTAAGAACCTTAAGGGAAAGAAAGCTGTAATCTGTGTCGGCGGCGGCTCCATGAAGCGCGGCGGCTTCTTACAGAGAGCCGAGGACTATCTTAAGGAAGCAGGTTTTGAAACAAAGCTGATCGAAGGAATCGAGGCGGATCCTTCCGTTGAAACAGTTATGAAGGGCGCCGATGTCATGCTTGACTTCCAGCCCGACTGGATCATCGCCATGGGCGGCGGTTCCCCCATCGATGCGGCAAAGGCCATGTGGATCAAATATGAATATCCCGACTGTACCTTTGAAGATATGTGCAAGGTGTTCGGCATCCCCGAGCTTCGTAAAAAGGCTCATTTCTGCGCCATTCCTTCCACCTCCGGCACAGCTACCGAGGTGACGGCGTTCTCGATCATCACGGACTATCAGAAGGGCATCAAATACCCCATTGCCGATTTTGAAATCACTCCCGACATCGCCATTGTGGATCCGGATCTGGCGGAGACCATGCCCCAGAAGCTGACGGCGCATACCGGAATGGACGCCATAACACACGCTATCGAAGCCTATGTTTCTACAGCAAATTGCGACTACACCGATGCTCTGGCGATTCACGCCATTGAAATGATCCAGGACAACCTTGTTAAGTCCTATAACGGCGACATGGGCTGCAGAGATCTTATGCACAATGCGCAGTGCCTGGCCGGTATGGCTTTCTCCAACGCCCTTCTTGGCATTGTTCACTCCATGGCTCATAAGACCGGCGCCGCTTTCGCCGATCAGGGCGCACACATCATTCACGGCGCGGCAAACGCCATGTATCTGCCCAAGGTCATCCAGTTCAACGCAAAGGACGCGACCGCAAAGAAGCGCTACGGTGTGATCGCGGACTACATGAAGCTGGGCGGAAACAGCGATGATGAGAAGGTTGATCTCCTTGTGAAGTATCTGCGCAAGATGAACGATGACCTCAACATCCCTCACGGCATCAACAAATACGGCAAGGACGGGCTTCCGGCCGACACCGGCTTCGTTCCGGAAAATATCTTCCTTGAGAGGCTTCCGGAGATCGCGGTCAACGCCATCGGAGACGCCTGCACCGGCTCCAATCCGAGACAGCCCAGCCCCGAAGAGATGGAAAAGCTCTTAAAGTGCTGCTATTACGATACGGATGTAGATTTCTGATAAGTTATGTAAACCATCAGGGAGCGCCCGGTCCCGACTTGCCGCTCCCTGATTCCGCCATTGCAACAAAAGTGCGCCGCCGATTATTTCGGCGGCGCCTGTATTTTTACCGGAGAGCAAACCGGACCATCGAAATGTCAAGTTCTTCCGTGACCGAGGGATCCTCATCATAAGAAACATGCACTCTCCCGGTTGTTCCCGAATCGATCACTGCCGGGTAATAATTTCCCCTGCCGCCGTAATTCGCGAAACACTGCATCTCGTAGATTGCCTCTTCCACCGTAAAGATCCTGTCAAAGAGAAGCTCCGCCTCTGTGTCGTCAAAGAATTTTACATATGCCGTATTGTTCTCGATTCCCGTAATTTCCGCGTAATAATAGAGGCCGTCGAGGGGAGATCTTGCAAAGCAGGGATCGCCCTCCATAAGCTCTCCGCCCCGGGCAAACACCCTCGGAATGCTCTGTCTGATTCTGGCAGCCTCCTCCTCTTTCTCTTTCTCGATTCTGGCATCGGAAAGACTCATGGTGCTCCTTCCGGCGCCCATGGTCAGTCCCGCACCGGCTGTCGCCATGCCCTTTTCCTTTCTGATCTCCTGCATTCCCTCCGGAAGCGGAGGAGGTGGCGGTGCGCTTTTTTCCTTTCTGATTTCCCGCATTCCCTCCGGAAGCGGAGGAGGCGGAGGAGGTGTACCCTGCCCTGTCCCAATCGCTCTCATTCCCTCAGGCAGCGGCGGCGGGGGCGGCGCCGGTGCCGGTGCCGGCACCTGAGCCTGCGCCTGCGCAGACGCAGGTATGTTATCCTTCAAACCGCCCAATACATTGGAACCGTCAAGTGAATTAGTGCCCCCCAATACGTTCGCCATATTAAATCCTCCCTTATCATAACGTAGTGACAATTCGCGCAGCGAATTGCGAATCCGGCCAGCCATGATTCAATAGCCTTCAAGCCGGATCAATAGCCCATAATCCCTTTTTCATGCAGCCAGTCCCGGGTGTTCTCCAGATCCTCCTTTGTTCCGAAATCCGGAACGGTCCGGTTCATCAGCCTCAGGGGATCCTCGGGATCCGCGTCGTTATCCACCGATTCTACCGTGGAATACAGAATCTCGTGATCATAGTCAAGCTTCATTAAAATCGTATATCCGTTGGCTTTAAAGCTGACACAGGCAGTATTCTTTCCCTCCATCCATTTGTTCAGCGTCTGCACATCATAATCAAAGCTCCGCGAGGCATCCATGTCAAAGTCATCCTTCTCGAGGTTAAACGGAAGATAGTGGATATTCATGTTGACCGGATTCCCTTCCTCGTCGAAGTTCGTCGAAAACCCGTAATCAAAAATTTCCACACCGTAGGAGTCTGTCTGCGACTCTCCCAGGTCAAAGTTTAAAAACTCCTGATACGAAAGCAGGTACGAAGCGATCTGGGCGCTCTCCTCTTCGCTGTAGCCCTCTTCTTCAGGCTCTTCAGAAACCTCCTCTTCCGGCGCCGGAGAAGTATCATCAGCTTGCGGCAGCTCCTCTTCATGAACCGGAGCCGGCTCCGGCGGCTCGTTTACATACTCATCGGACATGGCTTCACTGTCCTCTGCTTCGATGCTCTCTTCAGCGCTCTTATGCCGTAGCCACCCCGGTTTTAAAAACCCTGTAACCAGAATCACCACGAGCAGAACAAGGATTCCGATCCCTGCCGCAGCCGGAATCACGATGAGTCTTTTGTCAAAAGACCCTCTGTTCCCGGTTACGTTCCCTGTTCCGGCAGCGCGCCCTGTTCCCGTGCGGGTGCCCCGGGGCGGCGTTTCCTCAATCGGATAAACCTCCTGGAGGTATTTCCCCGTTTCTGCGTCAAACCAGGTGACCACCCTCGATCTCCGGCCGGCGGAATCCACAGCGAGAACCTGTGAATAATAAAGCCCCGAGCCCTTGTCATATAAATATCCCCTCGGTGCCTGATAATTTGCCATATATATCACCCGTTACTTAACGTTGCAGTAGCTGACATCCCTGAGCCTGCTGTACTTGCTGTTATCAATTCTGTCCTTCGCGCGGCTGTACATTTCGCCGTAGATATTTCCCATCATCCAGTTATAGGCGCGGTTCCTCGCCTCATACTGCTCTTTAAGATATTCTTCCTGATGATTCTTTCCCGTAAACATCCCCTTGAAAGCCCGCCAGTAGCCGCCGGCCGCATCGGAAAGGCCGTCATAGAGAGCCATTGCTTTTTCGCCAAAGGTCTGCGGATTGTAATCCCTGATCAGCCTGTTCAGATAATCAAAGGCTTCCCTGTCCTTTCGCTTTTCTTCTTCCAGCTCCTTATCAGAGAATTTGTTATTAGGGTCTTTCTTTCTCTGTTCATAGTAATCATCCAGCAGATCATCACGGATGACCTTCACCTGCTCTCCCAGCTCCCTGCGGGTCTCATCCCCGAGAAACCACATGTTCATGGCATCGGAGGTTCTTTTAAACGCCTCTCCGATCGCCGGATACGGATACCCCTCAAGCAGCTCCTTATAAGCCCTGATGGCGCTCTCCGTGTCTTCATCCCCGGGGAATCCCTCTGAGGGATCAACCATATTTTTCTCCCGGATATAAACAAGATCCGGAATATCCCTCACAGGGGTACAGGCTTTGCCTTCTCCCCCGCTTCCGGTTTCAGTCTTTTTCACGGACGATGAGCCGGAGCTGCTGCTCGTTGCCTGACTGCCGGATGATGATTTGCTGCCGGATGACGTCTGGCTGTCTGACCCGCTCTTCGATGTGCTCTTTGTCGTTGCTGTAGAGGAAGTGGATCCGCTTCCCCCGCTCTGTGGAGGCTCTCCGACGCCGAAGATCAGTTTGATCAGCCTTTCCAGATCATTTAAGTCTATCCTCCAATGCTCCTCCTTTTCCCTGTAGGAAACCTTGACATCCACCTGATAATTCCCGTAGGTGTAGTCCACCTGGCGGTATCCGACGGAATATATCTGATTGACCTGAGTAACATTACTGTAAACATCAGCGATGTTCAGATACCTGTCGGTGCTTATCGTAACAACGGCAAGACCCTCCCGCACCTCTCTTTTCAGCCGGCAGTCGAATTGAATCGATGTCAGGTAATCGTAGATAATGCTGAATATTATGTTTTCGGCTTCGGCAAGCTGGTCAGAGCTCATGCCTCCGCCGACCCTGCGGTTGATCTCGGCTGCGGATTCTCTTGCCGCTTCACGGATCAGTTCACTGATACTTCTGGTTTCCCCGTCAAAATACAGCTCCAGAAACCGCTCCTGCAGCGCCGGCGTATTGTTATACTCCAGTCTTCCCAGATCGCTGTGCTGATAATAATCGCATAAATCCCTGGCCTCCCTTACCGCGTCGTTGGGATCGGGGCCTGTTTTTTCGGGAGGCTTTTCGGATGATCCCTTTTCTGATGAACTCCGGCCTCCTCCGGATGAGCTTTCCGTTTTGCGGGAGGAGGAATGGCCGGGGGTTGAAGCCGATGTTGATTTCGATGAGCTCCGGCCCGAAGACGGAGAGGCGGCCTCAAACACCTCGATCATATTAACCCAGCCGTTTACGGGAAAATAATAGGTCTTTTCATAGAGCGATACGGCGGAGGTCAGCGAAATACAGAAATTGATCCCCTCATAATGGTCATACTCATCCCTGCAGATAATGTAGTCAGCCACCGTATGCATATACGAGGCGGGAAGATAAGATATAACATAGGATTCTTCTTCTCCCGGTCTTATGGCATAAAGATACAGGTCCTCCGTGCACCAGTACACGATCCTTCCGGATATGAGGTGCATGTTCATGCCCGGAAAAACGGTCTTTCTGCCGGTTCCGTGATCTCTGTCAACGCAGAGAATGTAACTGATTCCGTCAGAGCCCAGGATCTCAAGATATAGATATCCTTCCAGCTCTGCCGCGTCAAGAATGGTCTCGCCGTCCCCGGCACCGAGATAGCCTGCCTGGCTTCCGTCCGGATTCAGCTTCTGATAGGAAAGTTCGTCGCTCTTTTCGTCCGCGCAAAGGCAGTACAGGCCGTCCTCATCATAAGAGACCCGGTAATAGTCTTTCCCTTTTTCGCCGATTCTCGATACCGCCGAATTGTTTTCGATGTTCGAAAGATCCTCGATCCGGTAAAGGCCGCCGCCGTATAGATATTTTCGGTCGGTGTTCAGGGATGAGCTTTCCATAGCGGTTGATATTGTTGCCGCCATGTCGGTAAAGACCATACTGTTGCCGTTAATATTGATGTTGGCGGCCGGAAAGTCGGTGAGCTTCTTTTCTTTTCCCGTAGACCGGTTCCTTGCGATAAAGCACCGGTTATCAGGGTCGTTGTAAAAGCTGTAGTCCCCGTTTTGCGCGACCAGGCCTCCGCCGTCATAAACCGCCCCGTAATCCGGCTCATATGCCTCTGCCGCCTCGCCCGGAGCCTCCTCAGAGGGCTCTGCCGCATACACGCTCACGGAACCGGCAAGCAAGGCAAGTATGATCAAAAAAGACAGGATCGCGGAAAATACTCTTTTCACCGGATAATCCCTTCCTCTCTGAGCGTGCCTTCGTACTCCGAAGGACAGATTGTTCCGGAAGGAATATCCCGGGTCACCACAAGCTCACCGTATTCTTCTATTCCGCCGACGGAATCGGAAACGCTTCCGAGGCCCGCAGCCAGCACACACACCATCGCAATGACAATCACGACGGCCAAAGCAGCCACGGGAATGAGCAGCAGCCTCTTTGACAGTTTCCACAATTCCGGCCCGGAAACCTTGCCTGTTTTCTGCGGTTTTCCGTCAGCTATTACCGGGTAGACCTGCTGCTCATATTCCCCGGTGTCGGCATGAAACCACGTGACAACCTGCATGCGGCTGCCGCGTGCATCCACCGCCGTTACCTGCGAATAATACAGTCCGGTCTCCGGATCATATAAATATCCCTCGGGAGCCTGATATTCAGCCATTTTTCACCTACATCAGATAATAGTCGCCAGGAAGCCCTCTGCCGAAGCCAAAGCCCTCATACCCGGCGTGCTCGTTTTCATCGATTACCTCGCTTTGTGCGTCGACCTCCGTCGAACCGTCAAGAAAGACATAGAAGGTGATCTCAAGACCGCCTCCCCGTACCTTTGTTTCGATACAGTCCCGGTCGTATAACCGGCTGAATCTCGATCCCATGGGCGTGACATCGATTAAGTACTCCATAACGTCACTGTCGTTATTTAAAGACTCTGTATGGAAGAACAGCTTTGTGATCCCGCTCTCCCCCATTTCGGAGAGATAAAACCAGTCCACCATTTCCCCGTTGGCATACTTATTACCCGTTGTCACATCGATGATCGTAAAATTGGCCTTTAAAAGCTCGTCTTCATCCACACCGTAGCAGTTTGGCAGGCCGGATTCCGTATATTCCACCGTTTCCGCGGAATCGGTTTCCTGTATTACCTCTTCCGCAATTTCGGTTGCGGCCTCTTCCGCCTCCTCCGGTTCCTGTTCCGCCGGAATCTCTTCCGGACCATGGTCATCGGCCCCGGTTTCTCCTGTGCTTTGGTCTATCGTCCGGTCCTCAACCTCGACAGTATCTTCCTTCTTCGTATCTGCTGTATTTTTTATATGGCGACAGATCAGGACGACAGCAAATACCGCCAGAACCATCACCAGAACAGCCGGAATGACAAAGAGCCAGACCGGGTTTTTCTTCGGCGGGATTTTCCCGTGTTCCGTACTTTCGGCACGGGGCGGCGCTGCCGGGGTAAGCCTCGCAATCACCGTGTCCGGCCTGAGGGCGGCGCTGCTTTCAAGGGAAAAAATCTCCTGCCGGTATTCTCCCGTATCGCAGTCAAACCAGGTTACAACCTGCGATCTCCGGCCGGCGGCATCCGCAGCAATAACCTGTGAATAATAAAGCCCTGTATCAGGATCAAAAATATACCCCTCCGGGGGACGATATGTCATAGCCTCTCTCCTCCTCGTTCATTATCCAAACAGATCATCCATCGTGATGACCGACTGGAAATTAAGCGCATAAGAATTATCAACCAGACCGTAGGTTGTTATAAGTGTCGGAAAAACGGCATATCTCGTTTTTGTGCGCTGCCTGAACACCTCAACCTTCCGTCGCAGCTTCCCATCATCTTCTCCTGTTACCCTGTATTCCGAAGATGAGTACTTAATCTCGCACAGATTGATAACCTGATCCTTCCTGACAATAAGAAGATCTATCTGGGCTCCGGGCATTCCTGTCTCTTTATCCGGAGACGCATACCATGAATTTACTTCGGTATTTATTCCTGCTATTCCAAGCCTGTTCTTTATCTGCTGCACATGCCTGAGAGCAACCCTCTCAAAAGCAAGTCCCTGCCAGGTGTTCACACGCGGAGTATTTATCTGATCTGACCAAAACCTCTCATCCGTTGTTCCGGCCTCAATAAACTGATAATAAAACAATGTAAAAAAGTCTATAAGCTGGTATACCGTAGCTTTCTTTTTCTTCCCATACGATGTATAGGTCTTTATAAATCCGCAGCTTTCAAGTTCATCAAGCTTTTTACTGAGATCGCCGGAATTGGGTATACCCGATTCTGCAATCAGTTCCTCCCTTGTCATACCGGCCTTCTTCCGACTCAGCGTGCTTATGATGTCAATATAAGTCCTGGGTTTTCTGAAAATGGAAGCATATAAATGATCGAATTCATCCTTAAGCGGCGCATTCTCTTCGAATAATATCCGGTCAATATTCCGGGGGATGCTGCTTCCTTTCTCAATAAAAGTCCAGTAAAACGGCACCCCTCCGAAGACCATATAGAATTGCAGTATCTGATCCCTGTTGAGCTTCATGCCTTCTTCCTGAAGAAATTTCTCGCATTCCCCCAGAGTAAACGTATCAAGCCGGATCTTCTCAGTCAGCCTGTTGTAAAGTCCACCTTTATTGTGAATCACCTTTTCAAGCATCCAGGATGTTGCGGAGGAACAGATTATCAGGATCACATCCCGCCTTGCAGATGCCCATCCGTTCCAGAAATTTTCAAGGGCTGTCATCAGATCGCTGTTCTGCGTGTCCATCCAGGACAGTTCATCAATAAATATGACCTTACGCTCCTCTTTTGACTCCCTTATCAGCTCCTTAAGATCTTCAAAGGCCTCAAGCCAATTCTTAGGATCAGCCGAAGGAACCCCTCCCGCATTCATGATCGATGCCTCGAATCCGAATAACTGCTCTTTAAGACCTCCTTTTGACAGCCCCGCATGCTGGAAGGTAAACCTGTACCCAAAAGCCTCCCTTACAAGAAAGGTCTTTCCGATCCTTCTTCTCCCATATACCGCTATAAAATGCGAATAATCATCCCGCACCGCAGCCTTAAGGAGATCCATTTCCTTCTCGCGATTGACAATCATTTCATTTCAACCCTTCTTAATCTTATATTTTTCTGCAGATTAAGAACATTCTAATATCTTTTTATGGGCTTTTCAACAATATTTTACATTTCAACCTTTCTTAATCTTACAGGAAGCCGACCGGACATGTCCTGTGTCCCTCCGCTGTTACCCCGCGAAAGATACTTTTTTATTATATCATGATTCGGACGCCAAAAGTCACATTTTGATTAAATACGGATTGTTCCGTGCTTCGCACTCCCACAATCCTACCCCGGCATTTACAGGGGATATCAATTGCCAGAACCTGCGTTACCCTCGTATAATATAAAAGAGATTTTTTACCTCTGACAGACTGAAGCAAATATTACTCTTGTACGGAGGATCATAATGAGACTCATCAAAAACCTTCATAGACGTCTAAGATGGCTGGCGTCCTTTATGTGCCTGTGTCTTTTGGTAAATATATACTGCCTTCCGGTTATGGGTGAAGAGCTCTCTGAAGAGAGGGACTGCACGGAGGAAAGCCTCCCGGGGGAAAGTGTCACGGAGGAAGGTGTCACGGAAGATAGTATCCCGGAGGAAGATGTCACGGAAGAACCCGTCCCGGTTAGCGATAATGCCCAGGCGTCTCCGGAAAGCCCGGAGGAAACCCTGTCGGAGGATGTTGCTCCCGTCGGGAGCGCCGAAGAGGAGGTCGCTGTCGAAGTCCCGGAAGAAGTGTCCGTTTCGGAAGACGGCCTGAGCGTTCCGGATAACGAAGAGCTTCCGGCGGAGGTTTTTAATTCAAACGGTTATTATAAAAATTATCTTCCGACCGGGGAAGACGATACACCCGAAGAACTTGCCGCCAAACGGATCTCCTTTAACGGCATCGGATGGTATATCATCAGCGACAATTCCACGAGCGAGAAGGAGGGAAGCGTCACTTTGCTTGCGGCGGATTTCATTTCCCAATGCCAGTTCTGGCAATCTCCCACAAGTAAAGGTTACAACGGATCAGAAATACAGCAATATCTGTCAACGGAAACACAGAAGGGCGGCAGCTTTTACAACGTAGCAGAAGGCATAAGGAATGTGACGCTTTCTGATGCGAATAATCTGGAAGCAAAACTCTATCTGCTTAGTGAGAACGAGGCAGAGGTGCTGCCGGAGAATGTACTAAAACACAAAGATAAATGGTGGCTCCGCACTCCTGTACTGGACCCGATGAACCCGATGAGCATGAAGGTTATGTTTGTGAACCCCGATGGCAGTGTAGATAAAAATGGTGATTCGGTAACCTCATCGCATGATGTCCGCCCGGCATTGCAGCTGGATCTTTCCAAAGTCATCTTTAATTCCAACGAAAATTCCGGCAAACGATCCTTTTACCTGTCCGATACGGAAAACTACACCGTAACCTTTAAGGTAAAAAACGGCTCATGGAATGACGGGACCAAAGCGGATAAGACTGTAACGCTCTCCCGGCATGTGGGCGAGGATCTGGTGCTGACGCTAGAGAACGGTGATATCCCCGCTGTGGGAAACCGGCCCTTCAAAGGCTGTGGGGAAGGCGCCTGGGATATCACTCCGACTACAGAAAAGGCCGTCAATAAAGATGAGACCTATACTTACACCTATAAAAACACTCGGACCATTGGTCTCGGGACGGGAGCCATCGGAACGCCTGTCCCTGCGGATGATCTGAATGTTTTGGGCAAATGGAACGGAAGCTATGTGTATTACGGCAGGTACGCCGGGAAGAACATGAAGTACCGGGTATTAAGCTTATCAGGCTTCAGCGGGAACACTCTCCTCCTGGATTGTGACAGTTCGATAGTAAAAAAACGCTTTGATGATGACTCCAATGATTGGGAAAACAGTGAGCTGAAAGAATGGCTTAACGGGAACGAGTTTCTCGGAGATGAGGCAAACCCGGCCGGCGCATTTACGCTTCAGGAAAGAACAGCTATCTCAAACACAACAAAGACCTCCAGAACTACAGATGACGGGACGGTTCTTTCCAATATGGACGGAGATTATTCGTTCGTTCCTTTAAATGGCGAGAAGATCTTCCTTCTTGATATTTGCGAAGCGGAAAACCATACATATGGCTATCCCAATACAACAAATGCTCTTTCACAAAGAAGAAAGACCGGGACAGCCGGGAAAGATTACTACTGGTTCCTGCGCTCGCGCAACAGTGAGAAGAAGCGGATCGGCTGCGTGCAATACGATGGCAAAATATTTCCCATCGTGCCGAACAAGGAAGAACATGAAGTGAGCCCCGCATTCAACGTGAATCTGAAATCCATCCTCTTCTCTTCCGTCGTTTCCGGCAACGCAGGAGAGCTTGGGGCCGAGTACAAGCTCACTCTCTCGGATAATGACCTGCATACTGCGCTGCAGGATGGAAAAACCGCGACGAGGACCGGCAGCACTGTTACTGTGCCCTTCTCCATTACAGGGGGACATGCGCCTTCTGCCAACCGGGTAGTGGTACTCCTTATAGATGAGCCTTACAGCCCCGGGAATGCAGGAACCGGTGAATACGAGATCCTTAAACTCGATACGGATATCACCTCCGGCACCGGCACCTTCACCCTGCCGGAAGCTTACGCCGGCAAAACCAGCGGAAAGGACTACTACGCCTATATCCTGGCGGAAACTGTAAACGGGGAAAAGGATACTGATTATGCCAGCCTCCCCTTTATCATATCGATCCCGGACAAAAAAGAGGAACCCGTCAACCCCGATGAACCCGACGAACCGGAAGCGAAGGAGGGCCTGTGGGTTAAGGGCATCAGCAAAAACGGCTATCCCTATACCGGAAGCAGGATAAAGCCTGTCGTCAGCGTGTATTACAACGGCGCTCTCCTGTATGAAAAAACTGACTATACCTTAAACTACAGCAACAACGTAAAGGTAGGGGAGGGAAAGCTGAAGATCAGGGGCAAAGGGAATTTTAAGGATTCCAAAACCGTCAGCTTCAATATCATCAAGGCTGAGCTGTCCGGGGCTTATGTTCCCGAGGACATAGTCGAGGCTTATAAAAAGGGAAAGAAGCATAACAAGGTAAAGCCCGCCCTCTACATGAACGGAACGAAGCTTAAATTCGGCAAAAATGACTTAAGGTACAGCTATCTGGACGTATCCGGAAACGCCAGTCAGTGCATTGAAGAGGGGAACTATATCATCCGGGTGAGCGCCAATTCTTCCTGCAAAAATTACACAGGATACGTGGATATACCCATGCTTGTGACGACAAAGCTGATGATGAAGAATGCCAGGGTTAAGGTGAAGCCGGCGAAATATACCGGGAAGCCGGTAACGCCGGAGCTTAAGGTCTCCCTTAAGAAAACGTCCCTGGTGGAGGGCAGGGATTACAGCGTTATCTTCAATGATTCCCGCACTGAGCCCGGAAAGCACTACCTTGTCCTCTCCGGAAACGGAAAAGACTATTTCGGCAAAAAAAGGGTGAGTTTTAAGATAACCGGAAAATATGACCTTTCCGATACGAACTTCACCAGGGTGACTCTTTCCGGATCCGGCCGCCAATATAAAAAGGGCGGGGCAAAGCCGAAGGTCAGCGTATTATATAACGGAAAGGCGCTTAAGGAGGGAAAGGATTATAAGGTCGCCTATTCCAATAATAAGAAAACCGGAGAGACCGCTGTGGCTTCCGTTAAGGGAAAGGGCTCCTGTGGCGGGAAATGCGAACTTAGCTTTAAGGTGGATAAATGCAATATCTCCACCCTTAATATCACGGCCTCCGACAGGGCCGAATCGAAGACGGCCGGAGATTTCAAAAAGACCGCCATCATCTTTACTGACGAAGACGGCCATGATCAGAAGCTCAAAGCGGGAAAGGATTATAACGCCGTGTTCACTCCCGCTGAGGGCACACCGAAGGCCGGGACTGCCGTCACCGTTAATCTTACGGGCACGGGAAATAATTACACCGGCACCGCGACCGTCACTTACCGCATAAAGGATCCCGCCTATGACCTCTCAAAGGCCAGGGTTACGGTAAATAAGGGTAAGGCCTACGACTACACGGGAAAAGCCATCAGCCCCAACGCAAACAATATCGTACTCACCATCGGGAAGAAAACGGTTTCCGGCACAGACTACGAGATCACGGGCTACTTCAACAACGTCAACAAGGGCACGGCGACCCTCACCCTCAAAGGAAAAGGGGACTATTACGGCGACAGAACGGTTACTTATAAGATCGGCACCACAAAGCTTGAGACTGTATGGGGAGGGATAATGAATCGCCTTAACAGGATAATTGAACCCGGACTCAAAAGGATACGATGACCGCAAAGGGAAGAGTCGATAATATGAAATATATAGAGGTAAACAAAAATAATATGGCTGCGTTCTCCTGGCTTTGCGATCCGGACGAGCTTTTACGGCTCACAAAAGAAACGGAGACCTTTGCAATAGGCGCTGTCGAGGAGGAGCATAACTGGTCAGTGGGAATCCTTATATTTTCAGCCCTGAAGGATAACACCATCGTGCATCACTGGCTCTATGTTGCTTCGGAGTTCCGCGGCCGGGGGATAGCGACTGAGATCATGCACAGGTTTAATGAAGTGATAAACGATCTTAAGGTATCAAAGGTATCCTTTGTGTTTCCGGACAATAAATACTCTCAATCGCTGATCCCTTTTTATCAGGGCTTCGGGTACCGTTTTGAACGAACCCTGATCCCTGAAATGCGCACTAAACTGGGGGAGCTCTGTGAAAACCGTCTTTTTCGGGAGCAGAAGATCCCGGAGGGTATTGCTGCTCTGGAAGCTGCAAAGCCTTCAGAAATAAAACAGTTTATGGGCGCTGTTCCAAAGATCTGGAGAGATCGCTTTAACGAGCTTTCCACAGGAAGTACCGATCAAAAGGTCAGCAGTATTTATCTCAGGCATCACAGGATCTGCGCCGCGCTGCTTGTCGATCGCAATCCGTCCGGGAAGCTTGTGCCGGTGCTTTTCTGTTCGCTTGAGCG
>JAILBQ010000010.1 GCA_024680815.1 Lachnospiraceae bacterium
GATCGCCCTCATTTCCTTTTCCGTGAAGTAGGTCGAGGAGTATATTGCATCAACAGCATTCTTCAGTAAAGATCCTGCATAATTATTGCAATCTCCAACGTTATTATAGTTAAATTTTGAGAAGTTCATCGCACTTCCGGCAAGCAATGCAAGCTTTTCATTCTCACTTGCAACTCCGGATGTTCCGTAGCCGATGACTCTCCATGTCTGATTTTTTTCCCATAATATACTGTAGCGGCACCGCTTGCTCCTGCATTATCAGCAAGTGCGCTTGCTCCAAGCTGCAGCTTCCTTCCCGTGCCTGCGGCATATACAGGCACAGACATCTGTGGAATTGTCGTAATACAGGTTGCAACGCCTATCACGGCACTTAAAACAGTAGATGTTTCTACGCAGCCTGTATGTATGGCCCTGCTTCAAGTGTCCGTTATAGCTTGACAGGCTTCTTTTTATCTCATCGAGCCCTGTTTCATACCGGTTGTATTTTTTCTTAAACCCTTTCAGCCTTCTTTTAAACCTGTGCTTGTTAGATGTCCGAAGTCTCCTTATGACCTTGCCTGTATCCGTAAGATAAAACCTGTATCCGAGGAAATCCACTCCCTCCTTTTATTATACTAATGTTTCAAAATGTAATACAAGATTTATCCCGGGCACTGCCATCCGATGAAAAATGGCAGGAAGACCACGCTCTTAAGTATCCAGCTTACCTCTTCGAGATCCGGACAAGAGCTGCATTCTGGAGCTGTATCAGCCCTAAGGATCTGTTTCTGAAAACAGCCGCTACTTTGCCGCCTCTATAAAAGCCTTCAGGATTTTCCGACTGTTTTCGTCGGACAGATATGAAAATTCAGGATGCCACTGTACCGCCCAAAGAAAGCGGTGCCCCGGCAGATATAAGCCCTCGACAATCCCGTCCCCGGCGGTTGCCGTTATCTCAAGACAGGAAGCAACCTCCTTTACAGCCTGATGATGGTAACTGTTTACCGGAATCTGCTTTGCATTCAGGCATTTATACAGCGGTGAATTCTCTTTTATATTCACCGTATGAACAGGCTTGTCATATGGGGGGTTCTGATGATGCTCTGTCGCAGACGGATGCTGCGTCGGCAGATCCTGATAGAGAGTTCCGCCAAGAGCGGCGTTAATGAACTGTATTCCCCGGCAGATTCCGAGGACAGGCCTGTCCTCATCAATCGCCTTTCGCAGGATAACGTTTTCCATTTCATCGCGTCTTATACAGCTGCTTACCAGACCTTCCAGCGCCTCTTCATGATACAGAGCAGGTGAAACATCATGCCCGCCGGTAAAGAGAAAGCTGTCGCACATCTTAAAGAGCTGCTCAAGCTCGTCCGGATCCGCCGTTAACGGAAGCATGACCGGGAGGCCTCCGGAGCTCCTTATTCCTTCAAAATAGCCGGGAAGCATCCACAGGCTTTCTTTCTCATCATCCCATAAGGGCATTACGCCTACGACCGGTTTTGACATGACAACCACTCCCCGTTTTGTGTCAAAAGCGTTCTTACATGTTTTCCCACTCTTTATTGAAGAAGAATTCAGCGATGGAGGAAAGGAAATCCGCCACCGGCATACTCTTTGTAAGATAGCGGACGGGCTTCAGGCGAAGCACGCTTCTGACGCTTTCGACGTCCTTTTTTCCGGTCAGGAACATGATCGGGATATCTCCCAGTTCCTCCTCCGCCTTCAGCATCTCATAGACCTCTTTCCCGCTTGTGACTGGCATCTCATAATCCAGAAGAATAAGATCCACCTTGTGTTTTGAAAGCAGCATAATTGCCGAAACTCCGGAGTTGGCCATGTAGACCTTGTATTTATCCCGAAGAAGCTGCTGGGTTCTTCTTAAGAATGTGGGGTCATCATCTATGATGAGGATGGATTTTCTTAAATTGTCCCGGCTGATGGTATCGTATATGGCAAGGAGCTGGGTTCCGATTTCCCTTGCCACAATGGGGCGCTCAAAAACCTTTGTTATCTGACTCTCCGGCATGATATTGAAAATCTGGGGAAGATCCGGTTTTTCGGCAACAATGCAGACCCTCATCTCCCGGTCGGCTGCCGAGTCGTTAAGGTAGACTAAGAGCTCCCGCACCTCCTCCACAGAATCGATAAACAGGAGACATAGCTTTATCTCGGGATCTGCCGAGCTTAGGGCGTTCACTCTGGGCCGGACACAGGTCACTTCAAAATCAAGAGACTTGAGCCCCTCTATCACCGCATTGGTAAGAAATTCCTTCTGTTTTCCTATAACGATTATCTGTCTTACTTCAAGCATCCCCCCGCCTCCTAATCAAAGGCTGCCAGCATAGCCGCCCAGTCCATTTCCTCCATCGCCTGTTTCAGCATGTCAAAGCGCTCCTGCTCTTTTCCGGGGAAATGGAAGCGATCCAGACTTCTTACCATGCTTTCCACTGCCTGATCGTTGAAATCCTCCACATATTCCTTGAGATGGGCAAAAAGCTGGCCCACATGTTCCTCGTCTATCTCAATCTTTTTATGATTTTCACCCGGTGCACCCGGAGACGTCCTGCCCTGAAGCGGCGCCAGGGCACTGGCCAGAGCCCCATACATTCCGAACATCTGCCCCACGCGCTCACTGATATAGCGGCTGTCACCGCGGTCTCCGGCATCCTCCAGACTCTGGGCGATGCGGGAAAGCCGGTCCGCGCCCACAAGACGCGACGAGCTTTTGACCGAATGAATCTTTATGGTAAAATCCTTTAAATTCCGCTGGGAAAGAAACTGCTGCAGGGCAAGAATGTTTTCTCCCGCGCTTCTGGCAAAGCGTACCACGGTATCCATATAAATCTCCGCGGTTCCGCAATTGGCCAGGCCGTGTTCCACATCAATTTCCGGAACGTTTTTAAGCCAGGCGGGAATGATGCCGTCTTCCTCTTCCTCGTCGTTTTCCTGCAGGGTAACCTTCTCTTCGGGAATATAGCGAAGCAGCATTTCCTCCAGCTTCCTGGGCTCAATGGGCTTGGAAATATATTCATCAAAGCCGGAGTCCAGGTAGTTCTCTCTGGCGCCTGAAACGGCGTTGGCGGTCAGGACGATAACGGCGGTGTCCTTTTCAATCAGCCTCTGCTTTTTCATTTCGTTCAGGGTTTCCACCCCGTCCATTTTCGGCATGCGGGCGTCCAAAAGAATCACGTCGTAATGGTTTTTCGATACCAGCTCGATACATTCCGCTCCGCCCGGGGCGGTATCGATCCGCATCTGGGTCTTTTTCAGAAGGCTCTCCACGACCTCAAGATTTAAGGGTGTATCGTCCACCACCAGAATCCTGGCTTCGGGAGCCACAAAGCTCTGCCGGTATCTGGGCTTATTTACCTGACGGGTTTTTAACCGTTCCTCGAAATCCCCTATGGCCTCATCGGAAACAAAGCCCTGACGGATGGATGCCGTAAAGATCGATCCGGCGCCGTAGACGCTTTTGACCGAAATCTCTCCGTTCATTCTTTCCACAAGGGTTCTTGTTATGGCAAGCCCCAGCCCGGAGCCCTCGATTGTGTTGTTGTTTCCGAGGTCGGAGCGGCGGAATTTATCAAAAATCATTTCCAGCTCATTCTCCGGAATACCGCGGCCCGTATCCGCCACAGTGATTTTTATGTCTGCCTCATCCGTCATAAGCCGGATAGGCTCTATGGAAAATGTCACTTTTCCCTTGTCGGTATATTTTACCGCGTTATTCAGGAGATTAACCATGATCTGCTGAACTCTGAGCCTGTCGCCGTACATGATTTCCGGCAGCTCCGGGGATACCTCCATTTTAAACTCTATCCCCTTCTGGTCGGTCTTGACCCTGATCAGATTGTTTACATCGTTTAAAAGAGAGCTCAGCTGGTATTCCGCGTTGACAACATCCAGACGCCCGGACTCGATTTTGGAGAAATCCAGAATATCGTTGATTATGGACAGAAGACTCATTCCTGCCGCTTCCACATTTCTGGCATAACCCATCACGGTCTCATTCTTGCTTTCCCGGAGGATCATTTCGTTCATACCGAGAATGGCATTTATGGGCGTGCGGATTTCATGGCTCATATTGGCCAGGAAATCACTCTTTGCCCTGTTGGCGGCCTCCGCCTCCTTCAGGGCATTCTGAATCTCCTTCTGGCCCTTGGAGCTATGCGCCAGCGTTCTTATCATCCTCTGTCTTTTTTTCCGAAACAGCAGATCCTGCTTACTTCTTCTGCTCATGTTTAGAAAGTATCACTCATTGAAACAAAAAAACCGGGTACACAGAATTATTATAGCATAAACACACTCTCAGGCAAGCATTCTTCGATAAGTCGGGTTATTTTACGACAGCTACACCAGATCAAACAGGCTGAGCTGGTTCGACTCGGGAATATCCCCCAAAAGTCCCAGCTCCTTAAGGCTTGCCGCTATGCCCTTAGAACAGCCTGTCCTCTCCCTGAAATCGTCCACGGAGAGGAAGGGCCCCGCCTCTTTTGTTTCCCTTATGGCGTTAACCAGCGCGTCCGCAGCCTTCTCTCCCACCGCAGCCACGCTGGAGAGGGGCGGCATGATGTGCTTTTCGTCCACCTGGCGGAAATATTTCGGATCCACCGTATTTAAATCAATAGGGACAAATTCAAAGCCCCTGGCAAACATCTCCTCTATGATGCGCATATCCCTCATCTGTTTCTTTTCGGTATCCGTCAGCCTGTTTTTACCGTTTTCCTTAACCCTCTCCCAAAGCGGCTCCAGTTCCTGCTCCAGCCTTGCCCGGTCCTGACACATGGTGGCATAGTCAAGGACTCCCGCGCGGATTGAAAGAAAACCGGAATAATACGCCAGTGGCCTGTGAATCTTAAACCAGGCCACCCGCCAGGCCATCATGACATAGGCTGCCGCATGGGCTTTCGGAAACATGTATTTTATCTTTAAGCAGGAGTCGATATACCATTCCGGTACCTCCACCTCCCTCATGGCGCTCTTCTGCTCCTCCGTGAGCCCCTTGCCCTTTCGGACGCCCTCCATGATTTTAAAGGACAGGGCCGGATCCATCCCCATGGAAATAAGGTAGAGCATGATGTCGTCACGACAGCATATGCAGTCCGAAAGCTCCATATCCATCTCATTCACAAGATACTGGGCGTTGTCCACCCAGACATCCGTGCCGTGTGAGAGTCCCGAAATACGTATGAGATCGGAAAAGGTCTTCGGCTGGGTGTCCACCAGCATCTGTATGACAAAATCCGTTCCGTATTCGGGAATCCCCAGCGTCCCCGTGGGGCAGCCGCGTATATCCTCCGGAGTGATGCCCAGAGGCTCCGTATCTGTAAACAGCTTCATCACCGTGGGATCATCAAACCGGATTTCCGACAGATCCTTTATATCCGTCGCATCCTGAAGAAAACGGATCATCGTGGGATCGTCGTGTCCTAAGATATCCAGTTTTAAAAGGTTTCTGTCTATCGAATGATATTCAAAATGGGTAGTGATTATGTTGTCGTCCTTAGGCGGGTGCTGCACCGGAGTAAAGGTATTGATCTCCTCTCCCCGGGGAAGCACGACGATTCCTCCGGGATGCTGGCCCGTTGTACGCATGACGCCCTCGCAGCCTTTTCCGAGCCTGCGGATTTCCGCCCAGCGTCTCGGTGTCTCATGATCCCTGAAATAGGCATTGACATAGCCGATGGCGATCTTGTCGGCAATGGTGGAAACCGTACCCGCCCGGAAGGTCTGCCCCGCCCCGAAGATAACCTCGGTATATTTATGGGCCTTTGCCTGATAGTCCCCGGAGAAATTCAGGTCAATATCGGGCTCCTTGTCCCCCTTGAAGCCGAGGAAGGTTTCAAAGGGAATATCATAGCCGGTTTTAATAAGCTCTGTTCCGCATTCCGGACATTTCCGGTCAGGCATGTCATAGCCGCACATTCCCTTTTTCGCGAAGGCCTTGACCTCCGTGGAATCGAAATCCGAATAATGACAGTTCGGGCAGATATAGTGGGGAGGCAGGGAATTAACCTCGGTGATCCCGGCCATGTTGGCGGCGAAGGAAGATCCCACGGAGCCCCGGGAGCCCACGAGATAGCCGTCCTCCAGGGACTTCCACACCAGCTTCTGGGCAATAACGTACATAACCGCATAGCCGTTGCCGATTATGGATTTAAGCTCTCTTTCGAGACGCTCCTCCACCGGAGTGGGCAGCTCTTCGCCGTAGAGCTCATGAGCCTTGTCATAGCAGATCTGCCGTAAAATCTGATCCGAATTTTCTATGACCGGCGGGCACTTATCGGGCCGCACCGGCTCTATCGGGTCTATCATATCCGCAATCAGGTTTGTATTTGTCACCACGGTGCGGTAGGCCCGTTCCTCACCAAGATAGGAAAACTCCTCCAGCATCTCCTCCGTGGTCCGCAAATAGAGGGGAGGCTGTTCGTCCGCCTTGGGCCTCTCCAGGCAGGAAAAAATTATCCTCCTGTAGATTTCGTCTTCGGGATTCATGAAATGCACATCCCCGGTGGCGCAGACCGGTTTTCCCATGCGTTCGCCCAGTTCGCAGATGCGCACATTCAGTTCCCGAAGATCCTCCTCGTTATGAACCTCGTTCTTTTCATCATCCAGGAGAAACAGATTGTTTCCGACAGGCTGAATTTCCAGATAATCGTAAAATCCGGCAATGCGCGCAAGCTCATCCTCGTCCGCACCCCGCACAAGCTCCTCAAAAAGCTCTCCCGAAGCACAGGCGCTGCCTATGATAAGCCCCTCCCGGAACTCCGTTAAAAGGCTTTTGGGAATTCTGGGTCTTTTATGGAAATATTTAAGATGGGATTCGGAAACAAGCCGGTAAAGATTTATCCGCCCCGTTTCATTTTTTGCAAGTATAATCACATGGTGGCTTCTTAAGCGCTTTGCAGTCAGCGCCCTGTCAGAACGTAAGGAAGCGATGCCGTCAAAATCAAAGATACCCCTCTTCCTTAAGATTTCCGAAAGCTTTATAAATATCTCTCCGGTAGCCGCCGCGTCATCCACTGCCCTGTGATGATTTTCAAGAGACACTCCCAGGGCTTCCGCAACCCTGTCCAGAGTGTGCCTGTTTAAATCCGTAAGCAGAGTACGGGAAAGCTCCAGGGTATCCAGTACCATTTTGTCAAAGGGAAGCCCCAGCTCTTTAGCGTTGTGCTTTACAAAGCTTATGTCAAAGGAAGCGTTATGGGCCACCATGACCGCCCCTTTTGAAAACTCCAGAAACCGGGGCAGCACCTCGGAAATAAGATCCGCGTCCTGCACCATTTTATCCCTGATTCCGGTCAGATTCTGTATACGGAAGGGAATCGGCACCTCGGGGTTCACAAACTCGTTAAACCGCTCTGTGATAACCCCGCCTTCGATGCGGACAGCTCCGATTTCAATAATCTTATGCTTCACCGGAGAAAGCCCCGTGGTTTCCAGGTCAAAGACCACAAAGGCGTCGGAGAGCTTCGGATTTTTCTCTCCGGGCTGTCCGGTTACGGAAATGCTCTTTCCCTGATCGTCCACAAGGTAGCCCTCAAGGCCGTAGATCACCTTGAAATCCTTATCGCCCTCAGTACAATGATAAGCCTCGGGGAAGGCCTGAACGTTGCCGTGATCCGTAACGGCTATGGCTTTCATCCCCCAGGACTTTGCCTGGGAAATGAGCTCCTTCGCTCCCGACACCGCGTCAAGCTCGCTCATCTTTGTATGCATGTGGAGCTCCACCCGCTTCTCGGGAGCGTTATCGGTTCTGGGACTTACAAATGAAGGTATTTTGCGGATCCCTTTAACGTTGGACAGAACAATATCCCGCTCAAAGGTGTCCATATTCGTAATCCCTTTAACCTTGATAAAGGGCCTGCTGTCGGGCTGAAGGCGCTCCCTGAATTCCTCAAGGTGTTCTGCGTCCATAAAAATCTTGACACGGATGGAATCGGTATAGTCCGTTACATCCATGGAGACGATGTAACGGCCGCTGCGAAGGGGAGTTTCCTCATAGAAAAAGAGCTGACCACGCACCACGAGCTCCGTCATATCCCCGATAATATCGCGCATAGGGGTAACGGGATGCTTTTCATCGTCCTTTATATCCCTGCCGAAAATCACATCCGGATCGGAGGAGGCGCTCCGGCTTTTTTTCACGTTCTTTTCATGCTGCGGCACAGCGGCTGCGGGAGCTTCCTCTTTTTCCTTTTCTCCCGGCGCGGTACTTTCCTCTTCCGTGTTATTATTTTCATCCAGATTTCCTATTATGGAATCCAGAGTCCGAAGGATCCGCTCCTCCGCTTTTCTTTTTTCGGGCGCAGCCTCCTGCTTTTCATAACGCACCGTAACAGAGCAGCTTAAGCCGCAGCGGATCTTTAACACCTGGGAAAGAAAATCCGCAAGCTCCTCCGCCTCTCCTCTGGATACCAGGTCATCGGGCACAACAAGGAGCACGTCCCCCTCGTCGGTAAAGGAAAGCTTTGAATGACGGTAGAGATGGTAGAGCAGGGGAGACCGCTCCCTCATTTCGCTCTCCAGGCTCTCTTTATATACCTCCAGCAGGTTTTCCGGCGTATACTGCGACGAAAGATGAAAGGTTTCGTGCAGAAAAAAAGTCACCCCGGCGTGGGGAAAAAGCTGCCCTGAAAGCTTATGCTCCACATCTCTTAAGGCTTCGTTGGATATAAGGTTCGGGCTTTCGATATATACATGTATCCTGCTTTTATTTCTAGTGGCGGCGATGCGGTTGACCAGCACCTCGCCGAAAAGATCCCTGGTTCTTTCGTTTAACCTTACGGTCGGAAAAACCTCATAAAACGGCTTTGTCAAGTTCATCCTTCAGCGCTCCAAGCAATTCATCCTCCGGAAGTTTCCGGATTATTTCCCCTTTTCTGAACAACAGTCCTTCGCCGTCCCCTCCGGCGATTCCGAAATCACACTCTTTGGCCTCTCCGGGGCCGTTAACGGCACAGCCCATCACGGCCACCTTCAAATCCGCGTCATAGCCCGAAACCATGTCCTCCACCTTTTCCGCCAGAGAAATAAGGTCGATTTTCGTCCGTCCGCAGGTCGGGCAGGAAACGACCTCCACGCATTTTCCTCCGAGCCCCAGAGCCTTAAGCATCAGCTTCGCGGAGCGCACCTCCTTAAGAGGATCCCCGGTCAGGGAAACACGGATT
The DNA here is from genome assembly GCA_024680815.1 of Lachnospiraceae bacterium. Classification (GTDB taxonomy): domain Bacteria; phylum Bacillota; class Clostridia; order Lachnospirales; family Lachnospiraceae; genus NK4A144. The sequence continues at coordinate 9,150 of JAILBQ010000010.1, forward strand.
GTGTCTCCTATTCCTTCGTAAAGGACAATCCCCATACCGATGCCGGATTTTAAGCTCCCGCTCATGACGGTTCCCGCCTCGGTCAGCCCCACATGCAGAGGATAGGGGCACTTTTCTGCCATAAGCTCATAGGTTTTTATATTTGTCAGAACGTCGGAAGATTTTATACTGACCACAATATTGTCATAATCATTTTCCTCAATCATCCGCACCTTATCAAGGGCGCTTTCCACCAGCCCTTCAGCCGTCACGGAACCGAAGCGCTTAAGGATCGCCGCCTCAAGAGAGCCGGAATTGACTCCCACCCGGATCGGAATTCCCCTTTCCTTTGCGCATTCCACCACGGCGCGAACCCTGTCTGCGCCCCCGATATTGCCGGGATTTATCCGGATTTTGTCCGCCCCGTTTTCCACGGAGCTGATGGCCAGTCGATAATCGAAATGAATATCCGCCACCAGGGGAATATGGATTTCCTTCTTTATTTTCTTAAGGGCCTCTGCAGCCTCGCCGTCCGGCACGGTAACTCGGACAATATCGCAGCCCGCCTTCTCCAGCTTCAGAATCTGTCCGACTGTAGCTGTCACGTCCCTCGTATCGGTATTGGTCATGGACTGAATAAGAATCGGATTCCCGGCTCCGATCACCTTATCTCCTATCCTGACCGCCTTCGTTTCAGTTCGTTTCATCTGTCTGTCTGTATGCACCCCCGATTTAAGACTGTACAGGAACATCTTGTAGAAAAAGGATACTGTTCTTAGTTTAATCTACTATATCTGGTCTGTCAATTTTCTTATTGACAAACCCGTCCTGTTTTCTTAAAATGAGGTTCACGAAAAACTTCTGATCTTTTTCTTTAACATTTCACGGCATTCGCCGGAAATCTCAGATTTTTGTATTATTTTTTTTTCGCGGATCGAGGTGGTTCAAAATACTTGTAGGCGGCAGATATGAAATTCTGTCCCGTCTTGGCAGCGGCGGCATGAGCGAGGTCTTTCTCGCCGAGGACACGCGCCTCCATATGAAGTGGACCTTAAAGAAAATCCGGGCTCCGAAGGACGCCGGAAATTATATTGCCGCAAGCGTTATCGCCGAAGCCAACGTGCTGCGCCGGGTGCGTCATCCCAATCTGCCCCGGATCGCGGATCTCTTCAGGGAAGGCGACGCGGTATTTCTGGTTATGGAATATATCGAAGGCATCACGTTTGAGGAGCTGCTGAAGCGGGAAAAATTCATAAAGGAAACAAAGCTTCTGGATCTTGCCATTGAATTATCGGACGCGCTCACCGTACTGCATTCAATGAATCCCCCCGTCATATACCGGGACATGAAGCCCTCCAACATCATGATCCGCCCGGACGGGCACGCGTGTCTTATTGACTTCGGTACCGCAAAGCAGATTTCGCCCAGTCATATGGAAAGTCTCCCCCTGGGTACCTATGGCTTTGCAGCTCCGGAACAGTTTACGGGGGCGGCCGAGGAACGTTCCGATATATACGCTCTCGGAAAAACCCTGGAATGCGCGCTGAAAAAAGAGCATTCAAGGGGATTAAAGCGTATAGTGGAAAAATGCACCCGCGAGAGGGTGTCTGAGCGTTTCAGAAGCGCTTCCGCCCTGAAGGCGGCCTTAAGACGCAGGAGATTTTACCGCCGCCGTCTGATGAGTGCTCTTTCGTTATCATTCCTTATTTTCCTGTTTCTGCGTCTTTCTCTCTTTTCAGGACCGGTTGAAAAAAGCCTGTCCGCCTCTCCCTCCGCCCCGTATGCCGAAACGGTGGATGAGTATATCCTCACGGTGGAATCGGGAAACGCGGCACGCTTTGCCGGAGAGGCTTCAGAAGCCGAAAGATGGTACACAAAGGCAATTCTCGATCTCGATCCCGGACGCTGCGAGGCCTACAGGGCCCTGCTCTCCCTTTATCTGAAAGCCGGGGAGGCCGAGGAGGGACTTGACCGCCTTGACGGATTTTTTGAACGTCTGGGGGAAGAAACCGGAAAGGAGACGGGCGCGGAATGGAGCAATCTCTATTACGAATGCGCTCTGGCCGCTTTCTACGAATCCCGGAACTATCCCCGCGCTCTCGACTATTTTCAGCGTATCAATCCTGAGATCATTCCGGAGTCCGGATATTTTCTGTCTCTGTCAGAGCTACTGGGAGCTCTGAGTGTGGACATCCCGGCGCTGAAAAGGTCGCTTCTTGAATTCCAGAACTACAACGAAACTCTGAACGACCCGAAAACCCGCATAAGAAACGATTTAAATATCGCGGAAATCTATTCTACCTATGCTGAGGAGCTTCGAAGCGGTTCCTCAGGTGACGATCCTTTAAAGATCGCCGCCGAACGCTGTCTGGAGGCAAAGGAATTGACGGATCGAATGGGCTCTGATGATGCCTCTCTGATGAGGGAGCTGGATATGCTCTCCGCAATATACCGGCTGTTGGGCACGAAGAACGAAGCCGAAAAAGAAAAATACTATTCCCGTGCCATAGAATATACGGAAGAATTTCTGGAATTTGAGGAGGTGAAGCAGGATGAGGGTGAAATGAGAATGAAGCTTGGCAATATGGCCAGGATGTATGAAGAGCTGAAGGATTATTCCCATGCCCTGGAATATTATGAGCAGGCCGAAAACACGGGCGGAGAAGCCACCGCCGACCTTTTATGCGCTCATCTTCTGTGCTTAAGCCGCTCCGGCGCGTCAAAGGAGGAGATTGAACGCATATATAAAAAGGCGCTTTCCGTTCCCGGCATTCGGAATAATCCGTCATTTTTAAAATGGGAAAGGAGTATGAAAAATGAAGAAAGCCAATGAAATACTGTTGAAAACATGGCTGACCGGAGCTGTCATTATCCTGTTCTGTTATTTTTACGCATCTCCTGTTATGGCCTCGGATATCTGCAGTGTCTACGACGGCGCCGGGCATATCCTCACCGTGGAGGAAGGCTGTGTTTTTTCCACGGGAGACGTGGTCTTTGAATTTGACACGGATTATCCTGAAGACCGGGAATGCTTCGCCGTAGCAATCCTGGATGAAGCAGACAATGAAGACGTGCTGCTTCCGATTCCCGACGGGGAGTGGGTGGTTGAGGAAGGTGAAGACACAAGGCTTAAGTTTTATATCCTTGATGAAAAAGACGGCAGCTTAAAGCCCCTGGAAATCTTTCCGGATGGTATCTGCTCCGTATTTTTCCTGAAGGATGTAAGTCTCGAGGCAAAAATCTCCTTCAGCGCCGGCGAAGCTCAAAAAAGCGGAAACACCGTCTGCTACCGGGGGGAAGCTCCGGAACTCGTTATATCTCCGAAAGAGGGGCTCTTTACCTTTGCCCGGATCACGGATAAGGCCGGGAGTAAAACCTATGAAATCACCGAGGAAGACACACGTTTCCGGTTCAGCGAGGGCAGCTACGGAATAGCGGTATGGTGTGAAAACGGCAAAGGGGAAAGCGCTTTTCTGACGCTGCCGTCAGACCGCTTCATCTATGACAACACACCTCCGGCCTCTCCGAAGCTTTCTCTGGAAGGGGATGCCCCGGAAGAGGGGCAGGCGGAAGTTTATTCAGGGAATATCAAGCTCACTCCTTCGTCAGCGGACTCTCTTTCGGGAATCGAGACCTATATTTTTGCCTTTTCGGACGGCAGCGTCTCACGCGGCAGCTCTCTCGTCATAGAGCCGGACACCTCGGTAAATGTTATCGTGTATGCCGTTGACCGCGCCGGAAATCTTTCGGAGGGCACGGAAAGCGGAAAACTCATTACCGATGCCACGGCACCGGTTCTTACCTCCGATGAAATCAGCCCGGAGGACGGGGAACTGCGAATAGAGCTTGATTTTGAAGACTCTCTTTCCGGCATCAGGAGCTTAAGCTTCTATGCGGACGGAAAAAAGACACTCTCCCGCAGCTTCCCCGACGGTGAAGAAAAGTGCCGGTTGAAAACCTCTCTGTCGCCTGAAGAGCTTTCAGGCGGAACAATCCCGTTGAAGGCCGTGGCAGAGGACCGGGCAGGCAACAGAACCGTATACGGCTTCGAACTTAAAAACGAGGATCAAAGCGCTCCCGTAATCAGGATGGAGGGAATCGACAATCTCGCCGTCTTAAGCCACGGCGCTGATCTTGTCTGCTTCTGTGAGGATAAGGACTCCGGGATTGAGCGCTCCTCGGTTTTGATAGAAAAGCGGGACGAGGCCGGTGTCAGCGTATGGATAAGAGAAGTATCCCCGGGTACAATCCGCTTTCAGGAGGACGGAAACTACAGTGTGCGTTTTTCGGCCGTGGACAGGGCAGGCAACAGAACCGAACGCAGCCGTTCCTTCACAATAGACAGCTCTCCTCCCGTAATAACTTCCCTGGAGGCCTATCATAAGAAGGTGCTTTCCTCCTTTTCGTTCCCTGATGATCCCGGAAAATATGTCTCGGATTACTCCTTTGTTACCTACCAGCTTTATCTGAACGGAAAGGAATATGACGGAAGAGATGTACACTCACCCGGAAAATATGTTCTAAGACTCATCGCCACGGATGAATTCGGAAGGGAAAGCCAGGAGAAGGCTGAGTTTCTGATAAGCGCAAACGAAGCTGAAGCGCAGGAGAAAAGCGACGCAGTAAACATCGGTTCTGCCACCGGTGCGCGAGCGCTTCTTCCTGTTAAGACGGTGAAGCAGGCGGATACGTTAAAAAGCGGCAAAAAAAGCACGGCAAGGGCCAAAACCCTTTCGGAAGTTAAAAAGACAGGGGACAGGGCACTCACAAAGGCGGTCGCCGACACACCGGAGGCGGTTTTCGACGCTGTCTCTGAGGAAAAGGAGCCAAAAGCGGAGCCCGAGAAAAAGCTTTCTCTTTCAGACCGGTTTTTCAGGTGGCTCGACAGAGTACTTCCGCTTCCGTAAAAAACTCAGCGAAAGAACCTTGAAATATCGTTTATCATCACAACGACCATAAGCAGCATCAGAAGGCACATGCCGGCAAACTGAACCGCGATTTCCACCTTCTGCGGAACCTTCTTTCGTGTAAGGGCCTCGTAGAAAAGGAAGATGAGCCTCCCTCCATCCAGCGCCGGAACCGGGAGCAGATTCATGACTCCCAGGTTGGCCGAAAGGAGTACCGTAAGATTCATCATATTAAGCCATATATAATATATGCCGGAGGGCTTCGACTCTTCGTAGATCTCGTCCACAACCCTGGCGACCCCCACCGGTCCGCTGACATCATCCAGCGTCAGCTTCCCTTTAAACAGCAGGCCAAGGCTTTTCCAGGTAGCCTCTATCCAATAGCGGACCTCTGTCAGGGAATACCCGATCACTCCGACGGGCCCCACCTTAACATATTCCTTCGGCCCCGTGAAACCAAAGAGATAGCGGTTGTCCTTTTCGGAATATCTCGGGGTCAGGACGGTCTGCCGAAGCTCTCCGTCTCTCCGGAAAACAACATTTGAGCTCTTTCCCTCATTCATCATGGAATAGAGGCTCACATCCCTGTAGATCCTGATATTTTTATTATTGATCTTTACTATCTCATCTCCGCTTTTTAAGCCCGCTTCTTCCGCAGGATAACCCGGGATCACATCCGCGATCACCGGCATATCGACACCTGAGGAACCGATCACAAAGAGCGACAGAAAAAAGGCAAGGACAAAATTCATGACAGGTCCGGCGGCTACAGTGGCGATCCGGGCCCATACAGGAGCGTTTAAAAACGAGGTCGGGGAAGTCGTATCGCCGTCCATTCCCTCGAACCGGCAGAATCCGCCGAAAGGAAAGAGCTTCAGCGAATACTTCGTTCCGCCCTTTTTAAACCCGAAAATTGTGGGCCCGATGCCGACGGAAAACTCCTCAACGCCGATTCCGCTTCTTTTTCCTATAATGCAGTGACCTCCCTCATGAATAAACACCACAAGGGAAATCATCAGCAGGAACAGGATTATTGTCATCTGTCTTCCTTTCCGGCGCGCCGCTTCACCAGCGCACGGGCCTCAGCCTCAGCCTCCAGTATTTCCTCCAGGGCAGGCTCGGGACGGGGCTTATGGGAGTTCATGGCTTCCGCAACAAACTCCGCAATCATCGGATAGCTGATTTCCTCCCGCAAAAAGAGACTCACAGCCTCTTCGTTTGCGGCGTTAAATACCGTGGGCATTGTTCCTCCCGTCTTTGCCGCCCTCAGAGCGAGATCCAGCGCGGGAAATGCCTCCCTGTCCGGCCTTTCAAAGGTAAGCTTTCCAAGCTTAAAGAGATCGAGCCGTTCACCTCCGAGGAAAATCCGTTCCGGATATGTCAGTGCATACTGTATCGGAAGATGCATATCGGGAATGCCCAGTTCGGCAATAACGGCCCCGTCCGCAAACTGTACGGCGGAATGAACGATGCTCTCCGGATGCACCACAACCTCTATTTTGTCAATCGGCACGTCAAAAAGCCATCTGGCCTCCATAACCTCCAGCCCCTTGTTTGCCAGGGTAGAGGAATCGATCGTCACCTTTGCCCCCATGTCCCAGTTGGGATGCTTAAGGGCATCGGCCGGTTTTATCCCGGCAAGCTCCTCCGGCCGTTTTCCGCGAAACGGCCCCCCTGACGCGGTAAGGAGGATTTTTTCAACCTCTTTCTTTTCACCGCCCCTTAAGGACTGGAAAATCGCGGAATGCTCGGAATCCACCGGAAGTATCTTCACTCCGTTTTCGCCGGCGGCTTTCATTACAAGATGGCCGGCACAGACCAGGGTCTCCTTATTGGCAAGCGCAATGTCCTTACCCTCGCGGATCGCCTCCAGGGTCGGGCGTATTCCTATCATGCCCACCATTCCTCCGAGAACCGTCTCCGCTTCCTTTGAGGCGGCAGCCGCAAGAAGCCCGTCCATCCCCGATAAAACAGCAACATCCAGATCCCGGACCCGCTCTTTAAGATCAACGGCGGCTTTTTCGTCATAAAGCACGGCCAGTCCGGGATGGAATTCGCGAATCTGACTCTCCATAAGAGCGGCGTTTTTACCCGCGGCAAGAGCATTCACACGAAACAGCTCCGGATTATTACGGACAATGTCCAGACACTGCGTACCTATTGAGCCTGTTGATCCGAGAATCGTAACGGTTTTCATTTCTTTACTTTCCTTTCATCAGAAAAGCCGAGAGAATATAGATTACCGGCCCTGTAACTATCACGGAGTCGAAGCGGTCCAGAATTCCGCCATGTCCCGGAATCAGAGAACCGTAGTCCTTGATTTCATGATCCCGTTTAACGGCCGAGGCAAAGAGGTCCCCGAGTTGTGACAGGACCGCCCCGGCTCCGGCTATC
>JAILBQ010000038.1 GCA_024680815.1 Lachnospiraceae bacterium
GAGTCAATCGAATACAGTAAGATGAAGGACACTTTCTAAGATCAAAAATCGAAGAAGGTGTCCTTTTTTGTTTGGATCCTGTCTGTTGCTATGGTGACTTTTGGACACGATGTCCAAAAGTGAGATCGGAAAAATCGATGAAAGGAGAAAGCAAATGTGTAAGGTGATCGCCGTATGCGGATACAAGGGCGGAGTAGCCAAAACAACAAGTGCCGTGAATATCGGCATAGAGATGGCAAATATGGGAAAGAAGGTGCTTCTGATTGATATGGATGCCCAGGGAGACATGACCAAGAGCCTGGGGGTAGATAATCCGGAGAAGCTGGAGAAAACGATAGCAGAGGCTATAGCGGCTTCTGCAGAGCTTGATGAAGATGATCCGGGGCCTTTCAATCCTGATATATGGATCATGCACAATGATGAAGGAGTGGATTTTGTTCCGGCGAATAACAGGCTGGCAGCTGTTGAAAAGCAGCTTGTAGGAGAAGACGGAGGGGATTCCATCCTGAAGATATATGTGGACAGCTTAAGGGATGATTACGATTACATCATTCTGGATTCCAAGCCGGCCATGGTAACCCTTGCGGCAAATGTGCTTGTGGCAGCGGATACGGTAATCATTCCGGTACTTTGTGAATATCTTCCTTTGACAGATGTGGATGCTGCGATCAGAACGATCAACAAGATCCGGCAGAGAAGAAATCATAATCTGAAGATAGACGGATTGTTTCTTACGATGGTTGATGACAGGACTACTCTTTCAAAAGAGATAGAGCGGGGCCTTAATCAGTGTATTGAGGAAAAATGGAAAGGAAAAGCCAGATTATATAAAACCCGGATCCCCCGTTCCGTCCGTGTGGCAGAAGCTCCTTTACTCGGAGTGAGCTTGTACAGACATGATCCAAAGGGCAAGGCTGCACAGGCCTACAAAGCTCTAACGAAGGAGGTGCTGGCAGGATGAGCAGGAGTATTGCCGGAAAACTGAAGATCAATTCTTTTGCAGATATCGTTGAGGGTGAAGATACAGTTATAACGGAAGTAAATCTCTCTGACCTGTATGCTTTTAAGGATCATCCCTTTCGCGTCCTGGATGATGAAAAGATGGATGAGACCGTAGAAAGCATAAAGAAGTACGGAGTATTGATGCCTGGGATCGTCCGGCCGAGAACAGAAGGAGGCTATGGGATAATCGCCGGCCACAGGAGAAAAAGAGCCTGTGAGCTGGCAGGGAAAAAGTCGATGCCCGTAATCATTAAAAATTATACAGACGATGAGGCGATAGTGACCATGGTGGATACAAATATCCAGCGCGAAGACATTTTTCCAAGCGAAAAGGCAAAGGCATACCGTATGAAGTTTGATGCCATGAAGCATCAGGGAAACAAGGAAGGCGGCAGAACGCTTGATATTCTTGGAGAATCCGCAGGAGAGAGCGGAAAGACGGTTCAGCGGTATATTTATCTCTCATACCTTTCAGACAGCTTACTCGGGCTTGTGGACGAGAAAAAACTGCCAATTGTTTCCGGTGTGAATCTTTCTTTCCTGACAGATAAGGAACAGAAATGGGTTGAAGGCAGGATCACGGAAACCGGAGTGGTGATATCTCCTGCACAGTCAGCCACACTAAAGAAGTATTCGCAAAGCAAAGAGCTGACCAAAGCGATGCTGGAGCTGCTCCTTGATGAAGAAAAGCCGAAAGAGCGAAGATTTGTAATGAAAAGTGATCGTATATCAGAGTATTTCTCCGAGGATACGACAAATGAGGAAATTGAGGAGACCATATACAGGCTTCTTGAAGAGTGGAAGAAAAAGAGCGTAAAAAACAGCAGGTGACAGAAATGAACGAGGATCTGAGGTTTGATTATTATTACGGGGTAGAGGGAGAACAGTTCTCCTTTCTTATCGTACCTAAATTTTTGATCAGAGATGAAAGGTTTAAGGGATTATCCAGCGAAGCGATCCTCCTGTATTCCATGATGCTTGAACGGATGGGATTATCCCGAAAGAACGGATGGCTGGACGAGGAAAACAGGGCGTATATCTATTACAGCGTTGAAAATGCCATGGAAGATCTGGGAAGATCCAAGCCCACCGTCATAAAAGTGATAAAGGAATTACAGACTATTGGGTTGATCGAAAGACGCAAGCCCGGGCAGGGAAGACCCGCCATTGTATATGTAAAGAAATTTGCGACTGAGAAATCACCTTCAAACCCTGATGAAAAGCCTGAAGTAAAAAATCTTTACTTCAGGAAGTCAAAATCTTTTACTTCTAAAGGTAAAGAGGATTTACTCCAGGAAGTAAAGAATCTTAACTCCAAGGAGTCAGGTTCTTTTACTTCAGAAGGTAAAGAAGCTTTACTTCAAGAAGTAAAAGAAATTGCCCCTAATAATACTGAGTTTAAAAACACAGAGGAGAATCAGATTGAAGAGAGTCAATCATATCAATCAGCTTTCTCAAAACCTATCAGACTGAGAGCAGCCTGGATACCGGAAAAAAGCATTGATGTGATGAATGAAGAAACAGATCCTGTGTTGTTGGAGCGTAGATGGACAGAGTGTGTGAAAGAAAACATCAGCTATGACGCGCTTATCTGTGATCATCCTTCGGATAAGCCCAGGATCGACGAGTTTGTCCGCATCATGGTCATGATCATATGCTTTGGGAAAGAGCCCTATAAGATCAACGGCTGTTCGATACCGGCAAAGCTCGTCAGATCACAGTTTGAGAAGCTGAATAAAGAACATATCGAATATGTCCTCGAATCCTTTGAAAGAACCAATGTGCCTATGACGGCTCCGGATGCATACATAGTGGCCTCGCTGTATTCCGCATATAACACGCTTGAAAATGAAATTATCCAGAGAGTAAAGCATGACATGTATGGATGACTTTTGGACACGATGTCCAAAAGTGGAAAGGAAAGAGATGAAAAAAAGTTTTGCTGAAGCGTATCCTGAACTGATCTCCGAGTGGGCAGAGGATAATGAGATAGCCCCCGGGGATATTTCATACGGTTCGAATAAAAAGATTATATGGAAGGGATTCTGCGGTCATATATGGGAAGCCTCCATAAAGAACAGGGGAAGAGGAAGCGGATGCCCGTATTGCTCCGGAAACAAGGTTCTGAAAGGATTTAATGATCTTGAATCGCTTTATCCGGATCTCGCAGATGAATGGGCTGAACCGGATGAAACCATCAGACCTGATAGGGTAACAGAGAAAGCAAACCGGGAGATCACTTGGAAGTGTGGGAGATGCGGACAGACCTGGAGATCAAGGATCGCTGACAGAACAGACGGGCATGGGTGCCCCGTGTGCTCCGGAGAAAAGCTTGTAACAGGCATAAATGATTTAGAGACACTTTATCCCGAGACTGCTCTTGAATGGTCAGAAAAAAACGACAAAAAGCCTTCGGAGGTTTGGCCGAAATCTCGCGAAAATGTCCATTGGAAATGCAGTATATGTGGATTTGAATGGAACGCTGTGGTAAATACCAGAGTAAAGGGATCCGGGTGTCCTGAATGTCGCAGGAAAGAACAAGAGGAGAAAAGACCGTATGGCAGCAGAAAGGAAGAGCGGGAATTCAAGCTGCGAGCATTTGCGTATTATGCATCAAAAGCAGGTATGGATGTGAATATCGCTTCAGATGAACTGATAGGTGTTCCGTTGGATATTTATTTTCCTGAACAGAAAGCCGCAGTGATCTTTTCGAGATCACTTGAGGCAGATTTCAGGATCAGACGGGAGCGAGCAATAAACTGGCTGTGCCTGAAATCCGGGGTGAAGTTATACCGTATCCTTCCAAAGGATGGGAACGAATATGATAACTGTATCTGCATCACCCTGATTGACGGATCAAAGGAAGTGCTTGGATTTGCAATACAGACTGTCTTTGACCGTTTGGGAATAAAGACAGATGTTGACCTCATAAGGGATGTGAAGGATATAAAGAGGGTTTCAATATAGAAGGTACGAAGATGATAGAGGAAAGAGTAGAGGCCGGAAAGAAAAATATAGAGTGGTTGAGAAAGGATTTTAAGAAAAGACCGGGTATAAAGATCATAAGGATATCCCAGACATTTCCGGTGAAGAAGAGAGAGGGGCGTTACTGCTTCCATGTGTCATACGAAAGAGTATATGGTCAGAAACGAAGTAGAAAATGAAGGAAAGAGGAAGCAAAAAATATAAACATTGTTACTTAGAAATACATATTGAAAGAGAAGGCGGTTTTGAGACAAGTGTTTCGAAACCGTCTTTTTTGCGTCAAAAATCCAAGAAGGAGGAGAAAAGAAAGATGGCGGAAGTGAGATATCAGGACAGGTATGCGCAGGTGAGGCAGCTGAACATTCATAACAGATCG
>JAILBQ010000041.1 GCA_024680815.1 Lachnospiraceae bacterium
GTTTCTGATCAGGCGGAGCAACAGACAGGAATTCTGTGATTCTGAGGAATGCCAGAAAGCGAGAAATGCAAGAAAGCAAATGGCTTACCGGAAGCGAAAAGCCGGAAACGCTTCGGAAAAGAAGCGAAAACAGCGAAAAACAAAGGAATAATCAAAAAGTGTCAGCAGTGATGACACAATTCAAAATGAGGAAATACACATATGAACGATCTTGATATAAGCGAGTTAAGGAGCTGTCCGGTACAGCGGTTCCTCTTCCGTATGAGGTCTACTGTACTTATGAGATTCCCAGAATCCACGGGGTTAAGGATCCTGATAAGCTGCTTCATGATCTTATCACAAAGCTTAATCCTGGTTTGAGAATATCTCCTAACAGAGAGTTCTTCGAGATGCTACCGTGGGATGCGTATGATATGCTATTTGCTATCGCTCAAATGCATGACAGGACAGATAAACTGAAGAGGAATGATGCTAACCTTTCTGGTCAGGATGATCCTAACGATTCGGAATACTCTGTTGATGCACTATTTCCGGCGAATTCAGAGGCTCGCAGCCTGTATGACCGAATAAAGCACTTGATTCTTTCACTAGATTCATCGCTCGAGGAGGCTCCAAGGCAAAACTATGTGGCTTTTAAAAAGGGAAAGAGCAATACCGTTTGTTTATGGCCTAAGGATGGATGGATAGAAGTTGTTCTGAATGCTAAGATAGGACAATTATCCGATGGAAACGATCTTATATACGATATATCCAACCGAAAATGGTCAGCTTCTCAGTATGCCTTCAAGTATTATGATACGACGGAACCGGAATATGCTAAGGATATCATTGGGCAGACGCTTGCTTTAAAAAAATGAAAACAGCCGATGGGGTAACGATTTGCTACTCCATCGGCTTTGTTTTTATGCATTGGCTGTTTCTTTGTCGGTACGGATGATTATCTTTCCGTTATCATAATCCACACGGATCTTATCTCCGACAGAGAAACCTATGGTTTCGAGCCATTTGCCTTCCATCTGGATCTTTGGTACCTCCGAGTACCTTCTGCCGGTGTATCTGGTAGAATACTGAACTTTGATTGTCTTTGTCATAAGCGACCTCCTTCAAGCGAAATGTGGATATGGGAGCTGTACGGCTCGATATCCGGTATCAAATTGTCATTTCCGCTTGAAGGCTGTCTGTCAAATGCCTGTAAAACCAATGTTCTTCAAAAATCCCTATGACGCACCGCCAAACGGCGGGGGTTTTAATGTTCAGGCATATCTGGAGTAGGGGACGCCCAGCTCCTGGAGCTTTGCGATGCGGTCGTGGGTGGCGGGATGGGAGGCGTAGAGCGCCTTCAGAAAGGAGTTGTTCGGCTTTCCGTTTCCGATAAGGTCGAGGGCCGCGGCCAGATTGTAGCCGTAGCCTATTTCGGCGGCATATTTATCCGCCTCGTATTCGTTTGCCCTGCCGGACCAGCACAGAAACAGCATGCAGAACCTGGTCCACAGCCAGACCAGCACCGCGGTTAAGATGTCTATGAGGTTAAAAATAAGGCCGACAATGTCTTCCCCTCCCTTGCGGAAAAGGTCGAGGGCGGCCCAGAAACCCTTGATATAATGAATGATTTTGAATATCAGGATGAAGCCCGTAATGAAGAAATTTCCGCCGCCTATCATGAGCTGGATCACCGTGTGGTGCATGGCCAGATGCCCCAGCTCGTGAGCTATGATCCCCTCTATCATCTCGTCCGAAAGATCCAGCAGTCCCTCCGTGACGCAGATTGTCCGCCTTCCGATGGCGTAGGCGTTGGGCTCGGGATCATGCATGACCTTTAAAATAATCACCCTGCCCAGGGCCCTTCCCGACTTTTCGTACGCCGCCTTATAGACCTTCTCAACTATGGGCGTGATTTTATCCTTCATATCCTTCCGCTTAAGCTTCCGCGCCCCGGCGAAAAAGGCCACCACCCATTCCCCCAGGGGAGAAAGGGCCAGGATAACCGAAAAAATATAAACCACCCCGACTATCAGCATCCCCTCGGGCTCGCCGTTTGAGAGGTACATTACCATAAAGGCCGCGTTAAGCAGGAAGAAAATAATGGTTCCGATGTTGGCCGGCCGGAATATGCTTTTTAATACATGCAGAAAATACATTTATGCCCCCGGTAAAGCTGCCGCGATTCCCGGCATAACGCCCGCAAATCTGAAAGGCTCTACGCCGAATTTTAGCTTAAGCAGCACAACAATAAGAATCGCAACCGCGGCGGTAATAAGGAGCTTAAGCCCCAGCCGCGCCATTCTCTCCCTGTTTTCCTTAACGAAATACAGCGTATAGGTTTCGTGAACCCGGAACCTGATCCAGATAAACATCACTATCCAGCTTGCCGCGATAACGATAAGACCCCACCAGACCCGGTTCAGGACAATTTGAAAATCGGTACTCCCGCGGAAGAAGCAGGCGGCCACCAGAAGAAGGAAGGGCAGGAGCTTCGGAAAGCCCAGCTTCTTCATGGTGTCCTCGGCCAGCACTTCATTTTTGGCATCAGCTTCGGTATCAGGGACAAAATGTCCCACAGAACTGTCATAATAGCTCATCCCGGTCCAGAAGGAAAAGCTTTCAACCGTCGCGGCCAGACCGATTGCCAGGGCCTGCTCAATGAGCACGTCAATAAGCAGGGCCGCCGACAGCGGGAAAGGTCTGGATATAATCCGGCATACAAGGGCTATCACAAAGGGCAGCAGCATAAAGAAAAAGACCAGCTTCGGGGCGTAGTACCAGTAAATCTCCCGGAAAAGCACATCATCATCCCGTGACGGGGACGAGGACTTTTCGGCGGAGGCCGATGCCGCCGCCGTCGATGTTTTCACCGTCGTCGATGTTTTTGCCGCCGTCGTTGATTTCGCCGCCGTCGTTGATTTTGCCGATGCCGCCGGTGTCTTTGAGACTTTCGATATTGCATCCGTTTTCCCCGCGGAAACCGAATCGAAGGACGTACTTTTCTTTTTTACGAATTCCGAAATACTTTCAGCAGACTTCTTCCGTTTCGAAAGCTCCGTCAGGGGCTTCTCCTTTTTTTCCGGCGCGGATTTAACCCTCGTAAGCTTTAGCGGCTTATCCGTTGCGGGCTTTGCCTTCTTTTCCGGCGCGCTCTCCGGTTTCTCCTTCGGCCGCGCTGCTCCGCAGACGAAGCAAACCGAGCTGCCGTCTTCGTTATACTGGTCACAAACCGAACACTTCCAGCCCATATAATTATAATTCCTCTTATTTATGCGCCATCTTCTGAATCACAAGCATTTCGGGCCGCAGAAACTGCCCTGTTCCGTCCTCTTTATAGAAGGTATAGCCCTGCACTCCGGAAAGAGTGGTCCGGACCGAACGAACATATCCCTTTTCCCGGATGACCTTCAGATCAAAGGCGAGATGCTGCCCGGGCCAGGGTTCCGCGAAATCACCGGTCTCCTTCGGAACTGCCTTCGGGATATCCGTCTTCTTGAAATCAGGAACAATATCCGGCCCGGCTTTTTCAATAACGGTTGTTTCTTCCCGCTCTTCTTTCTTCTTTTTTCTGTCTTCGCGCTTCAGACGGAAGGAGAGCCTCACAGCCTCCCAGTCGGAAAACGCAATCGCCGTTTCTTCCATATCAGAATAATAACAAAACATAACAACTTTGACAATGAACCGCGGGTTATGTCCGTTTCGGTCGTTAAAAGAGCTTTGTCGATTAAGTTATTCTATGCTAAACTTATTGCATAGCCGGGAATCTCCCGCAGAGGACCAACGTGAAAAAGAAGCATCTTTCTCAAATAGTAATAAGACGAACGCTGACGATCATCATGGGCACATTTCTTGTCCTGATGAGCGTTACTTTCGTGCTTGTCTATATCAACGCGGAAAACAGGGCAAAGCGCTCTGTCAGAACCGGCCTTGAGGATATCAACAATATTGTTCTTGATAAAATGAAGTATATTCAACGCCGTAATCTGAGCGATGATGTCCAGTATCTGCAAAAACTGTTCAAAGACGGAACTGATTTCAAAAATAATAAAAAGCTTGCGGACGAAATAAGGCAACGCCTGGACTGGTATGCCGAGGAAAATGTTGTCGGTCCTGACGGTATCATCGTCCTTTCAACCACGGAAGACAACGAGGGCTTCGATATGAAGTCCGTTAAGAAATCAGCGGAGTTTTTAAGCCGTATCAGGGAAAGCCCGGAGGTTTGCCGTCAGGATATGAAACTCAAGTCAGAGGATGATCCGTTTATTATATACTATGGTATGTACATGCCGGAATATGGCGGTTTTATTATGCTTGGCATTAATCAGGCAGGTTATCAGAACTGGCATTCAGTCTCCATGAAAGTACAGGTTGAAAACAACCGGATCGGAAAGACGGGATATTGCCTGTACTTAAATCCCGAAGCGGAAATACTCGGCTGCTTCCGGGAGCTTGATTTTGAAGAATCCCCCATATCACCTGAAGAGCTTAAACAGCTGGCGGAAACCCGGGAAGTCATAAAAAAAGAAATATCCGGAGTAAGCTCATATATAGGCGCATATCCGACAGACACCGGATATATCGTCGCGGTTTATCCGTTTTCCGAGGTCTGGACGACATGGAACATCCTGATCTTAATACTCCTTATAATCTATGTTGTGATCTTTTCAATCCTTTTCGGTCTGATCAACAGCCTGATAACAAAGCAGGTGACGCAGGGGGTTTACAGCTTAAATGAAGCCCTTGGCGCGATCTCCCGGGGAGACCTTGAGAAAAAAGCGGATTTCAGGGGTTCTCTGGAATTTGACGGCCTGTCTGACGGCATCAACCTTACGGTCGGCCGCCTGAAGGATCTCATTAAGGAAGCAGAAGGACGTATCGACGCGGAGCTTGCCCTGGCGGCAAATATTCAGGTATCCTTCCTGCCCCGGGAATTCCCGCCCTTCCCGGAGAGAAATGAGTTCAGGCTCTTTGCATCCATGACTCCCGCGAAGGAAGTCGGGGGCGATTTCTATGATTTCTTTTTTACGGATGAGGATCACCTGGCGCTTGTCATAGCCGATGTGTCCGGTAAAGGAATACCGGCAGCCATGTTTATGGCCGCCGCGATAAACGAGATCAGAAGCTCCGTCATGAAATACGGCACGAAGGTGGCGGAGGCCGCCCGGGAGGTAAATACGCAGCTTTGCAGGGAAAACGACGCGATGTTCTTTGTCACGGTCTGGCTCGGGGTTTTCACCGTTTCAACCGGACATATGGACTACGTGGACGCGGGGCATAATTATCCGGCAATTTACCGGTCGGGAGAAAAGTTCACCCTGGAAGATGATGTGCACTCTCTTCCGTTTGCGGCCTGGGAAGAGTCCGTGTTCGAGGCGGGTTCCTTTGAGCTTTTCCCCGGAGACATCTTATATCTCTATACAGACGGCGTGACCGAAGCCAACGATCCCGGCGGAGAGCTTTTCGGGGAAAGAAGGATGCTTGAGGCTTTAAATAAAGACGTCTCTCTTTCCGTCGAAGCCACAGATGCCGCCGTCCGTGAGGAAATCGCGAAATTTGCGTCAGACGCCCCGCAGTCTGATGATATTACAATGCTTGTTTTCAAATATACGGGAAGCAGAGGATGAAGAAAAAGCAGCTGTCCAGAATAGTTACAGAACGCATGCTGGCGGCGATTACCGGAACCTTTACCGCCCTGATGGTCATTATATTGATTTTTCTTATTTCCTATGAGAAAAGAAGTGTGGAAAGCCTTTTACGGTTCGGCCTTGAAAATGTTGAAAAGGATGCGACCTACCGCGAGGAAAGAAACCACCGGCTATACCGTATGCCGTCAGAGTCGGAGGAATATGATGCCATCATAAAAGAAAACGGAACCGGCTATCTTAACAGTCCCGAGCTTGCAGAATATTTGATATTCCGGAAAGGAACCGGTACATACAGCGAGAGAAACATAGTCAGCCCGGAGGGCGTCATTATGGCCTCATCAGAGCCCCGGAATGTGGGCTTTGATCTTCATTCCGATCCCCGGCTGTCGGAATTTCTCTGTCTTCTGGACGGAAGCACTGATTTTTATTTTCAGAATTTAGGAACAAGTCCGATAAACGGTACCCAGATGATATATTTCGGTGCACGGATGCCTCAGTACGGAGGCTTCATTCTGAACGGTCAGAACAGAGAGGACTACGGCCGGGAAAGGGAAAGCGACCTTGCTTCATCGAATATATACGGCAAAATCGGCAGAACGGGCTATTTTCTGTTAATTAACAAAGATAATAAAATCGTATGCAGTCCGGGCGGAATTCATAACGGGGAGATATTAACCCTGTCCGGAAGAACGGACAAAGCGGCACGGAGCGGAAAAATCATTAAAGAGGATGTGTTCGGCGTCCCCTCCTATGTCAGGGTGCTTCCGGACACTGATGATTATATCGTGGCAACCTATCCCCTTTCGGAAGCCTGGGCGCCGTTGATCGCGGAAATACTCGTGCTCTTAACTGTATACGCGGTTGTCTTTACAATCCTTTTTATCCTGATCAACCGCCTTATTACAAGGCATGTGATAAGAGGGGTCGTAAGCCTCGACAATTCCCTGTCGAAGATCACGGACGGGGATCTTGAGGAAAAAGCGGATTTCAGGGATTCCCTGGAGTTCGACGAGCTTTCCGACGGTATCAACTACATGGTTGACCGAATGAAGGGGCTTATAAAGGACGCGGAGGAGCGGATCAATGCGGAGCTTGCCCTGGCAGCCAGCATACAGACCTCCTTCCTGCCCCGGGAATTCCCGGACAGGGACGAATTCGGGCTCTTCGCTTCAATGATCCCGGCGAAGGAGGTGGGGGGCGATTTCTATGATTTCTTTTTTATTGACAGGGATCATCTGGCCCTTGTCATAGGCGATGTTTCGGGAAAGGGAATACCCGCCGCCCTGTTTATGGTCATGGTAAAGGATAAACTGCGGCACAGTGTTTTAAAATACGGCACGGACGTGGCGGCGGCCGCCCGGGAGGTAAATGCGCAGCTTTGCAGGGAAAATGACGCGATGTTCTTCGTCACGGTCTGGCTCGGAGTTTTCACCGTTTCAACCGGGCATACGGACTATGTGGACGCGGGGCACAATTATCCGGCAATTTACCGCTCGGGAGAAAAGTTCACCCTCGAAGATGATGTTCACTGCCTTCCGCTTGCGGCCTTGGAAGAGGCCGTGTTCGAGGCGGGTTCCTTTGAGCTTTTCCCCGGAGATATACTGTTTCTCTATACTGACGGCGTGACCGAAGCCAACGATCCCGGCGGAAAGCTTTTCGGGGAAAACAGGATGCTTGAGGCGCTGAATGAAGACGCCTCCCTTCCCCCGGAGGCTATAGACGCCGCCGTCCGCGCATCAGTTGCGGAATTCTCAGGAGACGCTCCGCAGTATGACGATACGACAACCCTTGTTTTCAGATACAGATCCGTGTAGAATTTTATTGTGAACGAAGCGAAGGATCTTCACATGAGGAGGAAGAATGTTATGGTAAAAAGATTTTTTACAACAGCAGTCTTATTAACGGCATCCGTCCTGCTTCTGACGGCCTGTGACGCGCGGGACCTTGAGGGGATAATTCCTGCGGCAGAGGCTCTCGAGGCTGAGCTGGCAGAAATCAGCCGGGTGGCCGAAGCCCGGCCGGCCGGTGACGTGCAGCCCGTTCCGGCCGAAGCAACGGACCTCTCCGTTCTCCCTGAATATACATTAAGCGGGGAAACCGATCTTCCGGGGAATTTCTTCCTCTCCTTTGTGTACACAAGAAATCTTATAATGATGGACGGAAAGGGCAACGTCGTCTGGTCAAAGCACGAAGATCAGCCCGTGGAAGGGGCTCACACCGGCTTCTGGGATTTCAAAAAGCATGTAATTGACGGCAAAACCTATTACAGCTATCATGACCAGGACGCATCAGGCGATAATTTCGGCTTTGTGGGCTTTGCCCCAGGCGAGCGGGTGATTCTGGACGAAAACTTCAATGAGGTTAAGAGAATTACCTTTGAGGAGTCCGACACGGTGGAAAAGGGCCAGCTCCTGGACGGCCACGATTTTCTCATGATAGACCTCGACCACTATTTCCTCTCCGGCTACCTTAAGGACACGGTCTACAACCATCCGGACTATCCCGAAGGGTCCAGCGTTGTATATTCTTATCTTCAGGAGGTTAAGGACGGAAAAGCGGTCTGGGATTTTAAGAGCACGGACTATCCCGAGCTCTATGCGCTGACGGTGACGGACGGAGACAAAACCGCGGACGATTTCGCGAATGTGGAAACGGATGTCCCGGATATCATTCATTTCAACGCAATGCGGCTGGATGAGGACGGAAATCTTGTATGCTCCTTCCGCAACTTAAGCACCATCCTCTGCCTCGACCGTTCCAAGGATACGGATCAGATAAAGTGGAAGCTGTCCGGAAAAGACGATGAATTCGGGCTTTCGGAATCCCAGAAAACCTCCTGCCAGCACTATGTTACACTGGATGGGAATAAATTCATGGTCTTTGACAACGGAAACCTCACAAAAGAAACCCGTATCCGTTCCTACAGCATCGATCCGGAAAATCACAGAGCTTCGCTGGTGAAAACCTTTGATGTGCCCGGTAAGTTTTCCGCCGCCTGCGGAAGTGTGCAGCAGGTGTCCGACGATCTCTATGTCATCGGCTGGGGTTTTGCCCAAAACGACAAGGTCTGCATGTCGGTACATAACTTCGCCACCGGGGAAGAGCTTATGAACGTCTCCCTGGCCAACCCGAACAATTTCACCTACAGGTGCGTTTATTACGACTGAACAGCCGGAACGCTGTATTTAGGCGGGGAGGTAGGTTTATTATGCAGCCATCCTTTCATATTCAACGACAAATACCTCCCCGGCCATTTTTTTAGCTTGTTCAACGATTACATCAAGCTTCTCCATTACCTCATCGGAATAATACTTCTCTCCGCATTGAGCACACGCAAAACATGGGACATTTTTTATGATAATAACACTATTATCATAGGTCACTACATGAGTATTCACGCTGGGAATTGTTTCAGTGTATTTACAATAAAAACACATTGTTAGGGTCGGGGGAATTTAGCCACTCAGAGCCGATTTAATTCAGCCATTTAGAGTCGGAGAGGAATAACCACAAATAGTCAAATAAAAAAAGCCATTGCTTCTTTCGGAATTATGATAATACTGTTGTATACCAATGCAGCAGCAAATCATACTTATGGGAGAAAAAAACAATGACTTAACAGAAATAATAGCACAGGTACTCAATGAAATGAAGAGTGACCTTGGGGATAAGTTTGACCTTGAGCATGTCAACCTCGCAGAGCTTGGCCGACGTACAGGAATCAGCCGTGCAAAACTCCGCAGGATAAAGGACAATGGCTTTGTCGATACGCCGCATGGGCGGACCGGAATGAAAGCAGAATCAACTGTGCTTTCAGGATACACAGGGATCATTGACTCCCTTCTTACGAAAGGGGTGACCAATTCATCCGTATGCTTTGATAGATTGACAGAGAACGGATATACCGGGGGACTGACAAGTGTAAAGGACTACATCGCGGCGCATAAGGATCTTGTACCGCCCAAGAGGCTTATTGTTGCGCCGCAGGGCAATCGTGGAAGACGGTACAACACTGCCCCGGGAGAATCCTATCAGATGGACTGGGGTTTTGTGGAAGTCGAGGATCAGAACGGCAATACTTACCGGGTTGCCTGCTTTGCAATGATCTGTCATTGCTGCGGTTATCGTTATATTGAATTCTTTCCGAATGCACGCCAAGAAAACCTTTTTATAGGGATGATCCATGCGTTCCTCTATATGGGGATTCCAGAACGTATCCTTACGGATAATATGAAGAGTATAGTGATTCGCAGGGATGATGAAGGACATCCGATCTGGCAGAATGACTATGAGTTGTTCATGGGAAACATAGGCTTTGAAACCAAGCTGTGCAAGCCCAGACATCCGTTTACCAAAGGCGCTGTAGAGCGTCTCGTGAGATTTGTAAAAGATAACTTCCTCCCCGGACGGATATTCAATGAGCTTACTGATCTTAACTATGAAGCCATAGGTTGGTGTAACAAGCAGAACAGTGTTTATCACCGTGCCGTGGATTGCACGCCGGCCGACAAGCATTCACAGATGTGCATGAAAACGGCATCCGTGTTGGAGAACACGATCGAGCTTTCCTATTATCTGTGCCCTGAGAGAAAAATCTCTTTTGACGGATTTGTGAATTATG
>JAILBQ010000066.1 GCA_024680815.1 Lachnospiraceae bacterium
AAGGTGGAGACGACCCCGACGACCCCGACGATCCCGGCGAAAAGGACATGACGCTGCAGCTGACGGAGGAGAGGCTGCTTTGGGGGCCCGGGGCCAACAAGATAACCTCGGATAAGGTCACGGTTCTTAACGCCAACGGAGAGAAGATCAATCCGGATTCTGATTATAACCTGGCCTATCCCGACAATGATTATACAAACGTCGGGTGGAAAACCGTAAAGGCCATCGGTATCGGCTCCTACAAGGGGCATTACGGTACCGCAAAGTACCATGTGGTAAAGGATATTGCCGATTCCACGGTTTCCGTGACCATTGATGACGCAGAGTATACCGGAAAAGCGGTTCGTCCTTCCGTGCAGGTTGTGGATGCCGGAAAGGGTGTGCTCTCCGTAAGCCGTGATTACGTCGTGAGCTTTTCCAACAACGTCAAGAAGTCGAAGAACAAGGCGGTGGCAAAGATCGCGGGTATTGAGAGCGCGGGAGATATTTCCGTGGCTGCGGCTGCTGTTATGGATACTGTGTCCGGCGGGGACTACTACGGCATAAGGGAGGAGAAGTTCTCCATCGTGGCCACGAGTTCGTCGAAGAGCTCCTCTTCTTCAAGTTCGTCCTCGTCCTCGAGCTCGTCGAGTTCGTCCTCGTCCAGCTCCTCGTCGAGTTCGTCTTCGAGTTCGTCGTCCAGCGCCTCGAATTCCAGCTCCGGTTCCAGCGCCCAGCAGAATAAGAGCGGGGGCACAACCACGACAAGAACCGGAACGGTAACCACGGGTAAGAGTATCCCTGTGGACACCACGGATACGGGCCTGGGCGGAGCCACCGGAACCATAGAGGGCACGGCGGATGACTATGTCGTGAAGATCACCAAGAGCGCCGAGGCGGATATGCTCTTCAGGAACGCGCTGGAGAACCGTTACGGTGACTTAAGCTCCTTCCGCTACTATGCGATGGATATAAGTCTTTACGATAAGGACGGGATCAACAAGGTGACAATGCCCCAGGGAGTGTCTGTAACCCTTACGATTCCGCTGCCGGAGGAGACAAAGGAATACGGCGGAAACAACAAGGTGGCGGCTGTGAGCTCGGGCGGCAACCTGGAGGATCTTACCACCCGGTTTTCCTCGATTGATTCAAGGCCCTGCGCGACCTTTACGGCGACGCACTTCTCGCCCTACGGGTTCTACGTGGATACAGGCCATCTTTCGGCTTCCGGAGCGCTGGATTCCACCCCGAAGACCGGCGATCCCATAAGCCCGAAGTGGTTCCTGTCCTTAGGGCTTGCGGCGCTTTCGATCTTCCTCTTCTTAAAGAAGGATCCGAAGCCGAAGAAAGAGGGCGCGGCCGCATAAAAAACAATATTTTTAAGGCGCCGGCTTCGGCCGGCGCTTTTTCTTTGCTTGCGTAAAAAAGACGAAACGGGTAAAATGGGTAAGACTTTTGGAAAGGAAAGATTGCCCATGTCTGATAAGAATAAAAAGATGGAGGAGATGATCGACCGGCCCATCAGGGTCAATACCCACACGAATCTCCTGGAAATCGAAGAGCGGATGTATGAGCTCCACGATGTGCCGAATCCGAATACATTCCGGAACATGTTTCCCTACAGCGAGGTACCGAAGATCGCGTTTAACGACCGGGTTGTGCCCCACGATCTGCCGAACGAAATCTGGATTACGGACACGACCTTCCGGGACGGGCAGCAGTCCCGGGCTCCCTACACGACGGAACAGATCGTAACGATTTACGACTATCTCCATAAGCTGGGCGGAGAAAACGGTATGATCCGCGCCTGCGAGTTCTTTTTATACAGCAAAAAGGACAGGGACGCGGCTTACCGCTGTATGGAAAGAGGCTATAAATATCCGGAGGTCACCAGCTGGATAAGGGCCACAAATGAGGATTTCGAGCTGGTCCGGGATATGGGCATGAAGGAGACCGGAATCCTGGTTTCCTGCTCCGATTACCATATTTTCTACAAGCTTAAGATGAGCAGACGGGAGGCCATGGATCACTATCTTTCCATTGTACGCTCCTGTCTCGAAAAGGGGATTTCCCCGCGCTGCCATCTGGAGGATATAACCCGTGCGGATTTTTACGGCTATGTGGTACCCTTCTGCGTGGAGCTTATGAGGCTTTCAAGGGAATACGATATACCCGTGAAGGTGCGTGCCTGCGACACCATGGGCTACGGGGTGAACTATCCCGGTGCAGTGCTGCCCCGGTCGGTGCAGGGTATTATCTACGGCCTTAAAAAGCACGCTCTGGTGCCCAGCGAATGGATAGAGTGGCACGGACACAACGATTTCTACAAGGCGGTGGTTAACTCCACCACAGCCTGGCTTTACGGAGCTTCCGGAGTCAACACCTCGCTTTTCGGCATAGGGGAGCGCACCGGAAACACACCGTTAGAGGCCATGGTGTTTGAATATGCCCAGCTTAAGGGCGATCTTAACGGGATGGACACCACGGTGATTACCGAGCTTGCGAAATATTACGAAAAGGAAATCGGCTACGGGATTCCGCCCAGGACTCCTTTTGTCGGAAGAAACTTCAACGTGACCAGGGCCGGGGTGCACGCGGACGGCCTTATGAAAAACGAGGAAATATACAATATTTTCGATACCACGAAGTTTTTGAACCGCCCGGTCAGAGTGGCGATTTCCAACACCTCGGGGCTGGCGGGGATTGCACACTGGATTAATTCATATTATATGCTGCCGGAGGAAAAGCAGCTGGACAAGGGAAGCGAGCTTGTGCGCCGCCTTAAGGAATGGGTTGACGTCCAGTACGACGAGGGGCGGGTCACGGTCATGACCGACGAGGAGCTCTATGAAAAATGTACCGAAGTTACGGAGGAGCTGGGGATTACACTCTGACACTTTGGTTTACATAATGTGAACAGGTGCCGGCCGAAGCGCGGAACCGGTAACGAAATGGAGTGCCGTTCAAAACGGCGGAAAGGATTATCAATGGCTAAAATCACAATGAAGACGCCTCTGGTGGAGATGGACGGAGACGAGATGACCCGGATCCTCTGGGGGATGATAAAGGATGAGCTTATCGGGCCTTTTGTGGAGCTTAAGACCGAATATTTTGACCTGGGATTAAAGCGCAGGGACGAAACCGACGATCAGATTACCATCGATTCCGCCGAGGCCACGAAGAGGCTGGGAGTCGCGGTAAAATGCGCGACCATTACACCCAACGACGCCAGGGTGGAGGAATATTCCTTAAAGAAAATGTATAAAAGTCCCAACGGTACCATCCGTTCGATTCTGGACGGCACGGTTTTCCGGGCGCCGATTCTTGTTAAGGGCATAACCCCGCACGTCTGGAACTGGAAGAAGCCCATTACGATTGCGCGTCACGCCTACGGCGATGTTTATAAAAATACCGAAATGAGGATTGACGGCCCCGGAAAGGCGGAGCTCGTTTTTACCGGCAGCGACGGGAAGGAGAGGAGGGAGCTGATTCACGAGTTTGACGGCCCCGGCGTTATCCAGGGGATGCACAATCTGGACCGCTCCATCGAAAGCTTTGCCAGGAGCTGCTTTGAGTTTGCCCTCTCCCGCAGGGAAAAGCTTATGTTTGCCTCGAAGGACACGATTTCAAAAACCTATGACGGGGCTTTCCGGGATATTTTCGCCAGGATTTTCGAGGAAGAGTACCGGGCGAAATTCGAGGAAGCGGGAATCGAGTATTTTTATACGCTGATTGACGACGCGGTTGCCCGCATCATGAGGAGCGAAGGCGGGGAAATCTGGGCCTGCAAGAACTACGACGGAGATGTGATGAGCGACATGATCTCCTCGGCCTGCGGGTCGTTGGCCATGATGACCTCGATTCTTGTATCCCCCTCCGGAGTGTTTGAATATGAGGCGGCCCACGGCACGGTACAGCGTCATTACTACAAATATCTTAAGGGCGAGGAGACCAGCACCAACCCGGTGGCGACGATTTTCGCCTGGAGCGGGGCCTTGAGGAAGCGCGGAGAGCTCGACAACCTTCCGGAGCTTATGGACTTTGCCGGTAAACTGGAGAAGAGCACGATCGATACGATTGAGGCCGGAGAGATGACGAAGGATCTGGCGCTCATCACCACTCTTGATAATGTCAGGGCTTTAAACACGGAGGACTTTATCGGAGCCGTCAGAAGCCGGATGGTTTCTTAAAAATCAATAAATTTAAAATATAGCATTGACAGTCCCGAACGCCAGTGCTATATTTTTGACATTACTTTAGCACTCGACGACTTCGAGTGCTAACAACGTGAAAAATCTGACTGCCCTGAGATAAAGGAGAAAAAATGATAGTATTACCTGTTTATAATATGATGGTTTTGCCGAATGCCAATATATATTTTCAGACCGCCATGTTTAAGAAGCTGGCAGGAAGGGCCGTGAAGGATGAAAAGGTTGTGCTCCTCGTAAAGAAGGAGGACGTTGGCAAGGAGGGGCTGAACAATGACAGCTTTTATCCTGTCGGGGTTTCCGGCTACGTGCGGGAGATAAACTCCGAGGGCTATGTCATTGTGCATACTACCGGAAGAGTAAATATTGATGTGGTGAACATCAATCCTGACCATTCCATGAATCTGACCATTTCAAAGCGGGCGGATACCGATGAGGTGGACGAGGAAACACGCAGCACAAAGCTGGAAGCGCTGAAACGTTCCTTAAGGGAATTTACGGATGATTTCAACTGGGGAGCCGCAGCCTCGGTCTATATTAACCATATGGATACGATTGAGGAGGTGGCCACCACGATGTCCATATGGATAAAGCTCTCCAACGCCGAGCGCTATGCCGTTCTCGAGACCGACAGCGTGAAGGACCGGATAGAGAGGATTGAAAAACTGCTCTGCGAACATCTGGAGGCCGCTAAGGTTCAGAGCCATGCCGCCAGCGCCCAGCAGAAGGAATATCAGGACATGTACCGGGAATCGGCGCTTAAAAAGCAGATCGATTTTCTCCAGAAGGAGCTGGACGAAATGCATCCCGAGAAGGTCAGCGATATCCGTAAGTTTGAGCTTAAGATAGAAGAATGCGGAATGAACGAGACGGCCAGGCTGGAGGCCGAAAAGGTTTTAAACCGCCTGAAGCAGGAGGGGAACGGGAGTGCGGAGACAGGGCTGCTCTACGACTACCTGGATTTCGTGACCGGCCTTTCCTGGAAGGCAGAGGAGCCGGAGTTTATTAACCTGCAGAACGCGGAGAGGATTCTGAACGAGGATCACTACGGCCTGAAGAAGGTTAAAAAACGGATAATCCAGCAGATTGCGGTTATGAATCTGAAGCGTTCTCAGGCGGGGTCGATCCTGCTTTTCGTGGGAGCGCCGGGAACCGGAAAAACCAGCATCGGCAGATCCATCGCAAGGGCTCTTAACCGGGAATATGTCCGGGTGAGCCTCGGAGGCGTCAGGGACGAAGCCGACATCAGAGGGCACAGGCGGACCTATATCGGCGCCATGCCGGGGCGCATAATGGACGGGATATCCAAGAGCGGGGTTTCAAATCCGGTCATGGTGCTGGACGAGGTGGACAAGCTTTCCAGCTCCTATAACGGGGATCCGGCCAGCGCTCTTCTGGAGGTGCTGGATCCGGAGCAGAACAATACCTTCACGGATCACTACATGAACGTGCCCTATGATCTTTCCAACGTCATGTTCATCTGCACGGCAAACTCCGTGGATACAATTCCGGAGCCGCTTTTAAACAGGATGGAAGTTATACATTTCGAGGGTTATTCTCCGATTGAAAAGCTTTTGATCGCAAAGGAGCATCTGCTTCCCAAAGCCATGGAGGAGATGGGGATTAAAGAAGGACAGATGGAGATTTCGGAGGAGGTGCTTAAAACCCTTATTTCCGATTACACAAAGGAAGGCGGAGTCAGGGGCTTAAGAAAACGCATTGATACCCTCTGCCGGGCAGCGGCGGTGAAGCTGTCGGAGGAAAGGGATGAACCTTTTGTATATTCGATCCGTCCGGAGGAGATAAGGGACGAGCTGGATATGCGTCCCGTGCATCATGAGAAAACGCCTGAGACCCAGAAGAGCGGTGTGGTTACCGGACTGGCCTGGACCCAGGCGGGAGGAGAAATTCTTTATATCGAGACGATCTTCACCAAAGGAAAAGGAAATATAATCATAACCGGACAGCTGGGGGATGTCATGAAGGAGTCCGCCCAGATAGCGGTGAGCCTTGTGAAATCAATGTTTCCCGAAAAGGCCAAGCTCTTCGAGGAAAACGATATTCATATCCATGTGCCCGAGGGAGCGGTGCCCAAGGACGGACCGTCGGCGGGAATAACCATGACAACCGCAATTGCATCTCTGGTGACGGGAGTGAGCGTTAATCCGAGAATAGCCATGACCGGAGAGGTGTCGCTAAGGGGAATGGTGTCTCCCATCGGAGGCCTGCCCGAAAAGCTTCTGGCGGCGGAACGGGCCGGTGTTACCACGGCTCTTATTCCGAAGGAGAACATTGAGGATTTAAAGGACGTTTCCGCGGAGGTAAAAAACAGGCTTACTATTCTGCCGGTTACTGATGTGGAGGAGGTGCTGGAGCTTACGGGTATCTTAAGGGAGCGCAGCAA
This sequence comes from Lachnospiraceae bacterium, assembly GCA_024680815.1. GTDB lineage: Bacteria > Bacillota > Clostridia > Lachnospirales > Lachnospiraceae > NK4A144. The sequence continues at coordinate 6,592 of JAILBQ010000066.1, forward strand.
AATCGTGGAAAAACCTGCATAAGATCGGAATGACAGTGCAGGATAAATATGGTATGATGCGCATGACAGAAGGCACTTGCCGTGACTGGTAACGGCAGAAAGGGGAGTTATGGCTGAAATTAAAGAATTTTATACTTTGAATGACGGAAGCACACTTCCGAAAATCGGTTTCGGAACCTACAGGGAGGAGATGGATAATAACCTGATTCCGATTAAGGCTGCGATAAAGGCGGGCTACCGCTTTTTTGACACGGCCTCCCTCTACGAAACCGAGCGGTATCTCGGTCAGGCCATTGCGGAAAGCGGGATTCCCAGAGAAGAATTCATCGTGGAAACCAAGCTCTGGATCGACGAGATGGGATATGAAAACGTCAGGCCTGCCTTTGAGCGGTCTTTAAAGCGCCTGGGCATGGACTATGTGGATATCTACATGATCCACTGGCCGAGGCAGACCGGAGAGGAGGACGAGGACTGGAAGAAACTGGGGGCGGAAACCTACCGGGCTATGGAGGAGCTGGTTAAGGAAGGAAAGGTCCGCCGTCTGGGTTTAAGCAATTTCCTGCCTCACCATTTAAAGAATATTCTGGAGCACTGTACCATAAAGCCGGTGGTGGACCAGCTGGAGCTCCATCCCGGCTGTTCCCAGGAAGGGGCGGTGGCCTTCTGCCGGGAAAACGACATCCAGCCCATGGCCTGGAGCCCTCTCGGCCGGGGACGTGAAAACGCTACCGTGGGTAATTCCGTGCTTAAAAAGCTGGCGGAAAAATACGGGCGGAGCATTCAGCAGGTGAACCTCCGTTTTCTTCTGCAAAAGGGCATCCTTCCGATTCCCAAAGCTTCAAGCGAGGAGCATATTATTGCGAATACCGAGGTCTTTGACTTTTCCCTTACCGAGGACGAGGTGTCAATGCTTTCGTATATGCCGCAGACTACTGCTCTCGGGGAACATCCCGATTTCAATATTCCGAAGAAAAGCAGCAATTTCGATCAGTGAAAAAAAGCCCCTCACCGGCAGAGTGTACCCGCCGGCGGGGGGATTTTTGTGCCCTCACTCCTGCAGCCTTTCCCACTCCTCCATAAGCTCTTCCAGCCGGAGGTTAAGGCTGCCCTGTTCTCCGGTAAGCTCCGTAAGCCTTGTAATATCTCTCGCAATCTCCTCATCGGAAAGGAGTATGTCTATTTCGGAAAGGCGAGTCTCCAGCGCGTCGATTTCCTTTTCGCATTTTTTCAGCTCGTTTTCCCGCTTTTTTTCGGCGTTTGCCTTTTTCTTATAATCCTGCCAGTCTGCCTTCCCCGAAGAAGCCCCGTCGGAATCCGCCCGGTTTTTAACAGCGGCATTAAATGAGCCGGTGTCCGAAGAGGAGCCGGTAAAGCGTTTTGAAAGGTCATCCCGCTTTTCCAGATAATAATCATAATTTCCGAGATAATTAATAAACCGTCCCGCGGTCAGATCCAGAATTCTGGTGGCCGTGCTGTTTACGAAATAGCGGTCATGGCTCACGAAAAGAACCGTACCGGTGTAGTCGTTTAAGGCCTCGGAAAGAATGTCCTTTGAAGTCATGTCCAGATGGTTCGTGGGCTCATCAAGAATCAGGAAATTCGCGTTGGTGAGCATCAGCTTTGCAAGACTTACCCGGCCTCTTTCGCCGCCGCTTAAAACCCTGATTTCCTTAAAGACCTCCTCGCCGGTAAAGAGGAAGGCCGCAAGGGTATTTCTGATTTCCGTGTTTGTAAGCTCGGGGCAGGCATCGGAGAGCTCCTCAAAAATCGTGTTGGCAGGATTAAGCACCGCATGCTCCTGGTCGTAATAGCCGATGCGAACGTTGACTCCGAGGGTGACGCTGCCTGTATCCGCCGTTTCCAGACGGTTTAAAATCTTTAAAAGTGTGGTTTTTCCGGTGCCGTTGTTGCCGATTAAGGCCACCCTTTCACCCCGTTTTATTTCAAAGGAGGCATCGGAAAAGAGCGGATGCTCCGGGAAGGACTTGGAAAGGTGTTCCACGCTTAAAACATCGTTCCCGCTGGTGATTCTGGGGGTTATGGTAAGACGCATGGCGTCTTTTAAGTCTTCGGGGCGTTCAAGACGGTTGATTTTCGCAAGCTGCTTTTCCCGGCTTTCCGCCCGGCGAACGGATTTTTCCCTGTTGAAGCTCTTTAAGCGCTCTATCACTTCCTCTGAATGGCGGATTTCAGCGCGCTGATTGAGCCAGGCCTTTCTTTCGGCATCCCGGAGAGCCTTCTTCTTTTCGGAAAAGGCGGTATAATTACCGGAAAAAGCCGAAAGGCGGGTGCGTTCAAGCTCGAACACCTTTGTGACTATCCGGTCAAGGAAATAGCGGTCGTGGGAAACCACCAGCACGGCCCCGGGAAAGCTCTTTAAAAAGCCCTCCAGCCATTCGACGCTGGCCAGATCCAGATGGTTTGTGGGTTCGTCCAGAATAATGAGGTCGGCTTTTCCTATCAGAAGCTTTCCGAGAGCCAGCCTTGTTTTCTGACCGCCGGAAAGCCTGTCCGTCGGAGTGGAGAAAGCCTCCTCCGGAAAGCCCAGACCTTTTAAAATGCCTGCCGCTCTTCCGCGGAAGGCATAGCCGTCTTCGGACTCAAACCAGGAGGTAAGCTTTGTGAAGCGTTCTATTGACTTATCCAGCGCCTGTCCGGAAAGGGAGTTCATTTCGGAGTTCATTCTTTCAAGCTCCGCCTCGGTTTCAAGGAGATCCTCTCTGGCGTTCAACATTTCATCCAGGACGGAAAGGCCGCCGCTGAGGGCGTTTTGCTGCTTAAGATAACCGATATGAGCATCGCCTGAAAGGAAGACGCTTCCGGTTTCGGGAGCAAGCTCTCCGGTTATGAGGTTTAAAAGCGTTGTCTTGCCGGCTCCGTTAATACCTACAAGGGCGCATTTCTCACCCTTTTCGATGCGGAAGGTGCAGTCGGAGAGGACGGTTTCACCGTTAAATGAAATTCCGAGACGGGAGCAGCTAAGCAGCATGATTTTTGACAGACCCCTGTTTTTTATATATAATTAACAAATTGAACTTTTGCTTACGGCGGATAGAATATACCATATATTTTTTTGAGGGTCAAAGTCAAAGGGGTTCCGATGAAGGAGAAACAGATATCCGGAGCGGTAATAGCAAGACTTCCCCGGTATTTCCGATTTCTGGGTGAATTAAAGGACGAAGGCGTGGAGAAGATCTCTTCCAGGGAGCTCTCAAAGCTCATGCACGTGACGGCTTCCCAGATAAGGCAGGATCTTAATCATTTCGGCGGCTTCGGCCAGCAGGGCTACGGTTACAACGTGAGCTTCCTGTACGATGAGATCGCGCAGATTCTCGGTCTCGATCATACCCATAATCTTATAGTCATAGGGGCCGGGAATTTAGGACACGCACTGGCGGGCTACCCCAATTTTGAAAAGCGGGGCTTTTTAATCAGGGGTATTTTTGATATCAATCCGGGCTGCATAGGCTCTCAGATTCGCGGGATAAAGATACGCTCCATGGAGGAGCTGCCTGAATTTGTCAGGGTGAACAGAATTGATATAGCTGTCATTGCCATTCCCAAAACAGCGGCCGTCGGGGTTTCCCAGATCCTTGTGGAAAACGGGATAAGGGCCATCTGGAATTTTTCCCACGTGGATCTTCCGGTGCCGGAGGGAGTGGTTGTGGAGGACGTGCACCTTACCGAGAGCCTGTTAAAGCTGTCTTACAATATGACACAGGAGACCAAAGGAGCGCTTCGTGGCTGACGATAAATTCGAGCAGGCGCTGAAGGGGGTAAAGATTCCCGTTCTGACGCTGGACAACAAATGGCACAGGCTCTTCACCAAAACCGACACCGAGGAAACGGGAGAGATGCTTGCCCTGGAGGAGGAGCTGAACGACCTTTTGAAACGCCAGGGGAAGCTCAATACGGAATTAAAGGATCTTCGCAAACTCAAGGCCAATCTCATGGATGAGATAGTGGAAAACATGGATGGGGCCGGCGGTTCCGGGGATAAGGCGGCTAAAAAGAAGATCGATGATTCAAAGCGCTATATTGAGGAAATAAACGACCGGATCGATTCCTATCAGGATGAGCTTCTGGATCTTCCGAAGGCAATCGACGAGGTAAACTACAAGCTGATGCTTCTTACCATGCAGCAATGCTATGAAATAATCCGGGACAACACCTCTGAAATCGATGAGATAGGCGACTGGATAAAAAACATGCGGGTGGAGCTTAAGCGCAATATTCTGAAAAAACAGAAGATGGAAATAAAGAACGTGGAGCTCTACAGCTACATGCACGATATTTTCGGACCGGCGGTGGTCAATATCTTCGACATCAAATACGATGTTGAAAAGAAGCGGCAGGAGCTCCTTGAGAAACAGGCCGCGGCCAGAGAGGAGCGGGAAAGAGCGATGCAGGCCGGGAGCAATCCGGATCCGGGACAGGGATAGAAACGGTTTTATGGAAATAATAGTCACACCGGAACAAATGAAGGAAGCGGACAGGAGAACGTCAGAGGAAATGTATGTTTCGTCTGACGTTTTAATGGAGCGCGCAGCTTTAAAGACACTTACCGCAATAGATATGGCTTTTCCGTCAGCCTCCCGGTTCCTGATAGTCTGCGGCCCGGGCAACAACGGGGGAGACGGTCTGGCTCTGGGACGGCTCCTTCTGGAAAGCGGAACGAGGCCGGACATAGCGCTTATAGGCGGAGAGGAAAAATGTTCGCCTCTTGAAAAAAAACAGCTTGCCTCCGTCCGCGCTCTCGATCCGGAGCTTCTTTTACTGTCCGAGGTGCCCTCTTTTCCCTACGACGTGGTGGTGGACGCGCTTTTCGGAGTCTCCTTAAACAGAAAGGTTTCAGGGGAATATGCCGAAGCGGTTGAGCGGATTAACGCGCTAAGGCTCTCCGGGGCCGGAATAGTAAGCATAGATATTCCAAGCGGTATTGATGCACTTTCCGGAAAGGTTATGGGCGTGGCTGTAAAGGCAGACGTCACGGTTTCCTGCGGCTTTGTGAAGCTGGGGGAGCTTCTTTTTCCCGGGGCGTCCTGTTGCGGCAGGATAATTCGCGCAGAAATCGGGATTACGGATAAGGCCCTGCCGGCGGGGGATTATATTCATGCCTTAAGTCCGGGAGATATCAGGCTGCCGGTACGCAGAAGCAATACCCATAAGGGCAGCTACGGAAAGGTGCTGCTTGCGGCGGGAAGCGCAGACATATCCGGGGCGGCCGTGCTTGCCGCTGAGGCGGTCTTAAGAAGCGGCGCGGGTATGGTAAGGGTATTCACCCATGAAAACAACCGGACTGTGATCGGATGCCGCTTTCCGGAGGCGCTGATTTCAACCTATAAAGACGGAGAGGATATTACGGAGCTTAAAAAACGACTTTCTGAAGAGGCAGCCTGGGCGGATACCATTGCAGCCGGACCGGGGCTCGGAACGGATAAGACTGCCCTGGCCATTACGGAGGAGCTTCTTAAAATCCACGCCGACAGGCCTCTTGTAATTGACGCGGACGCGATAAATCTTATTGCGGGAAAGAAGACGCTTTTAAAATATGCAGATGAAAACGCTGTATTTACCCCCCACATAGCGGAAATGTCACGGCTCAGCGGGGAAGCGCCGGAAGAGATCAAGGCCGATCCTGTGGGAAAAGTGCGTTCCTTTATGGAAAAAAACAAAACAAATATAATTTTAAAGGATGCCAGGAGCGTTATCGGGGATCTGAAGTTCGGGATTTATGTAAACCTGAACGGGAACCATGGCATGGCAACAGCCGGAAGCGGAGACGTTTTGACGGGAATCTGCGCCGGGATTCTTGCCCGGAGAACAGAGGGGATTTCTCCCTTTGCCCTTGCAGCCGCCATCCACGGCAGGGCGGGAGACAGGGCCCGGGACATTCTGGGGGCTGACGGAATGTGCGCTTCCGACCTGCTTAAATATATTGATGATTCTGAAGAGACGATAAAGGGAGGCCTGCCGGAATGAGCATTGACAAAAAGGATCTTCCCGGAAGGGTATATGCCGCTGTAAATCTGGATATTCTTTCTGAAAATATCAGGGCTATCCGTTCCACCGCGGGAGAGCGCTCAAAGCTTATTGCGGTGGTTAAGGCCGATGCCTACGGACACGGAGCCGGAAGTATAGCGACCTGGCTTGAGAGGGATTCATCGGTGGGAGGCTTCGCGGTGGCTACCGTGGAGGAAGCGCTTGAGCTGCGGAAATACGGAGTGCGAAAACCCATAATACTTCTGGGCTATACCTTTCCCGATTCTTATGAAGCTATAGTAAGGGAGGAGCTAAGACCCGCCGTTTTCAAGGCGGATCAGGCCAGAGGTCTTTCCGACGAGGCATTAAGACAGGGGAAGAGGGTTAAGCTTCACCTGGCCGTGGATACCGGAATGAGCCGCATCGGGGTGAAGCCCGGAAAGGAATCTCTGCCTCTGGTACAGGGGATCGCCTCTCTCCCGAATGTGGAGATGGAAGGCGTGTTCACCCATTTCTACCGGGCCGACGAGACTGCGGAGGAGTCCGTGGGGGTGACAGGGGAGCAGTTCCGCAGATTTACTGATTTCATCAGCATCTGTGAGGAGGGAGGCGTTTCCTTCGGTTACTGCCACTGCGCTAATTCGGCGGCGATAATGGTTCATCCCTCGACCCATATGGATATGGTCAGGGCAGGGATAATACTCTACGGACTTTCTCCCTCGGGAGAGGTGGGGATTGAACGGATCGGCGTAAGGCCCATACTTGAAATGAAAAGCCATATCGTATATATTAAGTACATTGACCCGGGAACGGAAGTAAGCTACGGCGGAACCTATACCGCCCGTGAGGTTCGCCGTGTCGCCACGATTCCCGTGGGCTACGGCGACGGGTATCCGAGAAGTCTTTCCAACAAGGGCTGGGTTTTAATCCACGGGAAACGTTCTCCGATTATCGGCAGAATCTGCATGGATCAGTTCATGGTGGATGTTACCGATATTCCCGATGTTTCGGAATATGACGAGGTGACCCTTATAGGGAGGGACGGAAAAGAGACCCTTTCAATGGAGATGCTGGGAGATCTTTCGGGACGGTTTAACTATGAGCTTGCCTGCTGTTTCACGAACCGGGTGCCGAGAGTGTACCTGAGCAGTTCCTTCTAAGACCATGAAATTTTTTCAGAAACTGTTTTCAAAGGAACCGGTTAACGAGCGGGAGATCATCACCATGGTCAACGCCGGTCATGAGCAGGGGGTTCTGGAGGCCTCCGAGGCGGAGATGATAAGCAATATCTTTGCCTTCGGCGACAAGGATGCCCACGATATCATGACCCACCGGGAGAATATCGTGGGACTTGAAGCCCATACGACTCTCCAGGATGCCGTGAGCTTCATGCTGGGCAGTAAAAACAGCCGTTTCCCGGTATTTGATGAATCAATAGACAATATCATAGGGCTTCTCCACTTCAAGGATGCGGTGAAGGCCAACATGAAGAGCGACCAGAGAGGGAAGACGCTCCGGGAGGTGGAAGGGCTCATAATGGAAGCCCGGTTTATTCCCGAAACCCGGAAAATTGACGTCCTGTTCCGCACGATGCAGCAGAATAAGATACACATGGTCATCGTTGTGGATGAATACGGGCAGACCGCCGGCCTCATTGCCATGGAGGACATACTCGAGGAGATCGTCGGGAATATTCTGGACGAATATGACGAGGACGAAAACAATATCCGGGCCCAGGGGGACGACAGCTTTGTGATTTCGGGCACGGCGCCTCTTTCCGAGGTCGGAGAGAGGCTGGGTATTTCCTTTGAGGATGAGGATTACGAAACCCTGAACGGCTTTATGACCGACAGACTGGGGCACGTACCGAAGACCGGAGAGGATTTCGAGGTTGAATACAGAGGATACAGATTCCGGATCGCCTATGTCAAGGGCCGGGTCATCCGGACGGTGAGAGCGCAGAAAACATAATAAAGGAGAGGAACATGTCAGGACATTCCAAGTTTGCCAACATCAAGCACAAAAAGGAAAAAAATGATGCGGCCAAGGGTAAGATTTTTACCGTTATCGGCCGTGAAATCGCCGTGGCGGTTAAGGAGGGAGGACCTGATCCCAGCAACAACTTCAAGCTCGCCACGGTCATAGCCAAGGCAAAGGCCAATAACATGCCCAATGATACGATAGAGAGGGGCATAAAAAAGGCGGCCGGAGATGCCGACAACGTTAACTACGAATACTGTACCTACGAGGGCTACGGGCCTTCGGGCACAGCCATTATTGTGAATTGCCTGACCGATAATAAAAACCGGACCGCGGCCAGTGTGCGGGCGGCTTTTTCAAAGGGCGCGGGAAACCTCGGGACTCCCGGCTGCGTTTCGTTCATGTTTGATGAAAAAGGCCAGATCCTGATTGACAGAGAGGAATGCGAGCTTTCGGCGGACGATCTGATGATGATGGCCCTCGATGCCGGAGCGGACGACTTTAATGAAGAGGATGACAGCTTTGAGGTCCTCACAAGCCCCGAGGCTTTCGAGGGAGTGAGGAAGACTCTCGAAGACGCCGGTGTCGCCATGCTTTCCGCGGAGGTCACAAAGCTTCCGCAGAACTATGTGGAGGTTACTGACCCTGAGGCCGTCGCCCGTTTAAACCGCCTTCTCGATCTTCTGGATGAGGACGACGACGTACAGGCTGTGTATCATAATGGAAACATTTAACGAGGATTTAATATGTCAGAACTTTCCGAGTATCTTCCGGGGCTTATAGACGGAATCGACGCAAAGATTGCTCTCAAGCGTTTTTCAAAAAAGTTTTATGAGGAAGATTTTCTGGAGTATCGCCGCAAGGAATCAAAGGTATACGATATTATCCAGAAAGAGGTTTACGGCGCTGAAGATGTGGAGCAGGCCATGCATCAGGCAGGAGAGATTATTGCCGCGACGGCGAAAAAGCACATTGATTCGGCAAACTTTTTTTCCCGCAGTTCTGTAAAGGCCGACATGCACTTCATCATGGCGATTTATGTGTTCCCGGGAATCTATGCCATGAAGACGGACAGCGACGAAGACCTTGTGGATGCCGTTCTTGACGAATGGCGAAAGGTCTTTCCGACTTCGGAACTGAAGGCCGCCCGCTTTGACGATATATACGGCGGCTTCAAAACCAGGATTCTGGGCTTCGTCGTGGACGGGTGGCTGGAACAGTTTGAAAAGGATAAAAAAGACAAAAGGGACAGGAAATAGGGTGAATGGGATTTCGGCTCGGAAGGTTTCTGATAACCCGGTATAAGGTTTTTTCCCCGAAGATCAAAGAGCCGCTTTCGCTGTGCGTGCTTGCCGATCTTCACGAATGCACCTTCGGAAAGGGAAATTGCCGACTCCTTGATACCGTAACGAAACTTAAACCGGATATTGTTGTAATAGCGGGTGATTTAATAAACGCGGAGCCGGGAGGAAATGCGGAGGAAACCATGGCGTTTTTAAGACGTCTTTCCCGCCGCTTTCCTGTTTTTTTTGCTCCCGGAAACCATGAACACAAGGTTTATAAGAAAAAGTATTTTCTTTCCCAGATGGAAAGGCTTAATCTGGGCTTAAGAAAGGCCGGTGTAAAGCTCTTTCGCAACGAAAGCAGGATTATTCCGGAAGCGGGGGTGAAGCTTTCCGGCCTCGATCTTGACCGTATCTATTACAGAAAACTCGTGCGCAGAAGGATCCCGCCGGGGCTCATCTTAAAACTTCTGGGGCATCCGGACGCTGAGCGCTTCCATATTCTCGTGGCCCATAATCCCGAGCATTTTGATGCATATTCGCGCTACGGCTGCGATCTGGTGCTTTCGGGCCATGTGCACGGCGGGATTATAAGGCTGCCCTTCCTCGGAGGGGTGATTTCCCCGACCCTGACCCTTTTCCCGAAATACGACGGCGGCATTTACCTGAAGGGAAGGACGGGAATGATAGTGAGCCGCGGTCTCGGCTCCCATACTATTAATATAAGAATAAACAATCCGCCGGAATTATTGATGCTGTATTTAAGACCCTCTGAAAACAGGGAGGGGACAACGAAGATACTTCCGGAAAAACGGACACGAAGGCTTTTAAGGAACAGGAAAAAACATGCCTCTGGAAATAAGACTTGATGCTTTTGAAGGGCCTCTCGACCTCCTGCTGCATCTTATAAAAAAAAACAAGGTCGATATCTACGACATCCCGGTTGCCCTTATTACGGGACAGTATATGGAATATCTGGACTCCATGGAAGATGCGGATATGGATATCATGAGCGATTTTCTCGTTATGGCCTCCACGCTTCTGGATATTAAAAGCCGGATGCTCCTGCCGAAAGAGAAGACGCCTGAGGGAGAGGAAATCGATCCCAGAGACGAGCTTGTAAACCAGCTTCTGGAATATAAAATCTACAAATATATGTCCTACGAGTTAAAGGATATGCAGAGCGTGGCCTCAAAATCCGTGTTCAGGTGCGTGCCTCTTCCCGATGAGCTCAAAAACGCCGAACTTCCCATAGATTATGACGTTCTTATCGGGGATCGTTCCGTGCAGCTTTTAAAGGGCGCCTTCCACGAGCTCATGAAGCGGGCACAGGATAAAATAGACCCGATCCGCTCCAAATTCGGTCGCATAGAAAAGGAAGAGATCCGGATTGACGAAAAAATGGAGGAAATCCGGAGCTTCGCCGAAGCCCACGGGGAATTTACATTCCGGGAGCTTCTGGGAAATGCTTTTGAAAGGGCGGAGCTGGTGGTGACCTTCCTCTGTCTCCTGGAATATATACGCACGGGAGAATTCAGTGTTGTTCAGCGGGGTAAGGAAATATACATCACAGTCAATCCGGAATTCACGAAAGCGTCGGCTTAAGAAGGGTAAGAACGGGAATGGAACAGGATAAACTGGAGGCGGTTATAGAGGCGGTGCTTTTTACGATGGGCTCTGCCGTGGAAATAAAAAGGCTTGCCGAAGTCACCGGGGAGGAAGAGGCCGCGGTGGAACAGGCCGTGGCGGGGCTTAAAAAGAAATATGAAAAGCGTAACAGCGGCCTGATGCTGATTATGCTGGAAAATGCCGTGCAGCTCTGTACAAAAAGCGAGCTTTTTGAATATCTGGTGAAGGTGGCCAGGGTTCCGAAAAATTATGTGCTTTCGGATACGGCCATAGAAACGCTTTCGATCATTGCTTATAAACAGCCGGTGACCAGACTTCAGATAGAGCATATCCGGGGGGTCGACTGTTCTCACGCGGTGAACCGCCTTCTGGAATACGGCCTTATTGAGGAGAGGGGACGGTTAAACGCTCCGGGGCGGCCGATTCTTTTCGGAACCACGGAGCAGTTTCTGCGTTCTTTCGGTTTGAACAGCATTGAAGATCTCCCTCAGCTGGATTCCGCGGAAGTAGAGGATTTCAGGGCTCAGGCAGAGGCGGAAGCCAGCTCTGCTCTGGGAGAAACCTTAAATGTGGAGGTCTAATCTGTTAAAATTCACCTCCGGATGTAAAACTTTTGAGGATGATTTTTATACTTACATGGATTCAAGTATTGCAAACTTCACTCAGTCGGTGTTATAATGCGTGGAGAGTTGGTACCTGAAGATAAAAGAGTACCGTCTTTGGTAGATAAAATCCAATCGATGAAAGGGGAAGAGTAAGTTATGAGACGTCTGACGAGTAACGGGAAAGTCAACAAGGCCATCGCAGCAGTTATTGTTGCTGCTATGACGGCAAATCTGCCTTTGGCGGGTGTCGGTATGGTTACCGCGTTTGCGAAGACTGCTGAAGAAGAAGCCGCTGACGCTGCTGCCGAAGCTGCCGAGAAGGCAAGGGAAGAGGCTGACGAGGCCAAGAAGAAGGCTCAGGAAGATGCGGATAAAGCCGCCAAGGAAGCTGCCGAAGCTGCAGAGGATGCACGCAAGGCTGCCGAGAAGGCTGCGGAAGATGCCCGTGAAGCTGCCGACAAGGCTGCAAAGAAGGCACAGAAGGATGCTGACGAGAAGGCTAAAAAGGAAGCCGAGAAGGCTGCCAAGGCCGCTGAAGATTTAGACAAGGCCGCAAAGAAGATCGCAAAGGATGAGGCTGACAAGATCGAGAAGATCGCGAAGGCTGAGGCCAAGGCTATTGAGGATGCCCAGAAGAAGGCCGATGACGAGGCCGAGAAGGCTGCCGAGGCCGCCAAGAAGGCAAATGAAGCTGCCGAGAAGGCTGCGAAGGATGCCGCCGAGGCTGCCGAGAAGATCGCGAAGAAGGCTGATGAGGACGCCGATAAGGCTGCCGAGAAGGCCGACAAGATCGCGAAGGACGCTGCCGAAGCCGCCAAGAAGGCTGCCGAGGATGCTGCGAAGGCTGCCGACGACAAGGCCAAGGATCTTGATAAGCTCATCGACAAGGCTAATGACGCTGTTGATGATGCAGCCAAGGATTTAAAGGATGCCAAGGATGACAAGGAAGCAAAGAAGGTCATTGAGGATCTTGAGAAGAAGCTTGAAGATGCAAAGAAGGCTGCTGAAGATACAAAGAAGAAGGTAGAGCAGGACAAGGCTGAGGCTTACAAGCTTGCTGACAAGAAGGCAAGGGATGCCGCCATTGACGCTGCCGACAAGACAAAGAAGGCTTTCGAGGATGCGAAGGAAGTCGCGAACCTTGCCGATGCCACAAAGCGCAGAGCCAATGCTGATGCTGCTGATGCTTCCCTTAGAGCTTTAAAGGAAGCCAATGACAAGATTCTTGCCGCCAACGATGCTGCGAAGAGAGCTGCCAATGATGCCAGCCAGTTCGCAATCGACGCTGCCAAGAGAGCTGCTAATGCCGCTGTTGAGCATAATGATCATGCCGCAAAGGCTGCAAGAGAAGCTGCCGAAGCTTCCAAGCTGGCTGCTGATCAGGCTGACAAGGCCGCCAGGGATGCTGCCGAAGCCGCAGCGCTTGTTGCAAAGCAGTCCGCCGACAGGATTGCCGATGCTGATGCTCTTATGAGAAAGACCATTGCCAACGCGAACGATGCTGCCGCAAAGAAGGCCGTCGAGGCTCAGAATGCTGCCAATCTTACGATTGAAGCTGCCGAGAAGAAGGTTCGTGAAGCCAATGAGGCTTATCAGCTTGCTTATGACAGGTGGATGAGAATCACCAACAAGAAATAAAGCTGAGAATAAAAAAGTTTTTAAAACCGCCGGGTTCATAGAGAGCCCGGCGGTTTTTATGTCCGGTAAAAATTCTTTGATATAATAACCTTCTTTGTGATATAATATTTACCGTGCAAAATTTCGGACTGAAGAATAAGCCCGAATTAATATGGGAATGAACAAGAGAAAGGCCGCACAGGACTGGCGGCAGAAAGGAAAAGAATGAGTAATTTGACAACGAGCCCTGCGGGCAGAAGGATCCTTGCTCTGCTCGATGAGAACAGCTTCGTGGAAATCGGTGCCGAGGTAAGAGCCCGCAGCACGGATTTTACGGTTGATCAGGGCGAGAGCAAACCCGGTGACGGCGTGATAACGGGATATGGCTCGATCGAGGGAGCGCTGGTCTATGTGTTCAGCCAGGACAGTTCCGCTTTCGGAGGTTCTGTTGGCGAGATGCATGCGCGCAAAATCACGCGGCTGTACGAACTGGCTATGAAAACCGGAGCGCCGGTTATCGCCCTTCTGGATTCAACCGGAATACGTATCAACGAATCCACCGACGCGTTGTTCGCGTTGGGATCTGTTTACGCCTCTCAGGCTGATTTAAGCGGTGTGGCTCCTCAGATTGCCGCAGTTTTCGGAGAATGCGGCGGCGGGCTTTCACTGATTGCCGCCAATGCTGATTTCACTTTTATGGAGAGCGCAAAAGGAAAGCTTTTTGTATCTTCTCCGGATTCCATCGAGGGAAATTACGAAGAAAAGCTGGATACCTCTTCAGCCTCCTACCAGGCGGAGTGGGGCTCGGTGGATGTTGTGGCCGAGGGAGAGGATGCTCTTATTGCAAAGATTCGTGAACTGATTCCTTTCCTTCCCTCCAATTTTGAGACTGAAGCCTATAACGGAGACGCTTCTGACGACCTTAACAGAATTTCCGCCGATATGTCCTCCTGTGCGAAGGATACGGTTCTGGCTTTACAGCGTATAGCTGACGACAACGTCTTTTATGAGCTTGGAAACGCTTACGCGAAAAGCATGGTGACCGGCTTTATCCGCCTTAACGGAGCAACCGTGGGAGCGATTGCCAATCGCGGCGCGATAACAAAGGAAGACGGAAAAACAGAGGACTTAAAGCAGGTACTTACGGTTCACGGCGCCCAAAAGGCGGCTGATTTCGTGAACTTCTGCGACGCCTTCAATATTCCGATTCTGACCCTTACAAATGTGAACGGCTTCTGCAACTGCCCCGGCAATCCGAAGCACATGAGCCAGGCCGCGTCCAGACTGCTCATGGCCTTTGCCGGCGCCACCGTGCCGCGGGTTAACGTGATTGTCGGAGAGGCGTTCACCTCCGCTGCGCTTCTTATGAACTCCAAGTCTACAGGTTCGGATTATACCTATGCCTGGAGCGGAGCGAAGATTGGAGCCATTGACGGAAAGCACGCGGCGGATATCCTGTTTGACGGGAAAGATGCTTCCGAGAAGAAGGAAAAAGCGGCTGCCTATGACGAGCTTCAGGCCAGCAGTGCAAGTGCCGCGGCCAGAGGCTATGTGGATACCATTATTGACCCTGCCGAAACCAGGAAATATGTGGTGGGAGCCTTTGAGATGCTTTTCAGCAAGGATATAGCAGCACCCGATAAAAAGCACGGAACTCACTGAGGAAAGGAAGAGAGCGAATGAACACAAAATTAGCGAAAAAATTCGCCGTCCTGCCGATCCTTCTGCTGAGTTTGATGCTTGTTTTCGGCTGCGGAAAAGAGGCTGAGGTTCTCGAATTTGATCCCGCTACGGTAGGGGCAGTGGCCAGTTCGGCTATTTCCGTCTTCCAGTCGGTTCCTCCGGAAAATTATGAGGCAATACAGAAGTTTGACGAGGAGGATCTGACGGGGGTAACGGATATGCTTGCCACCCGGGGTCTTAAAATTTCGAATGATGCCTTTGCGAACGGCTTTAATTCCTATGTCAGCGCCGTAGGGGAAATGGGAAATTTCACAAGTATTTCCGAGCCGACGGATATTACCGCCACGGCTACGGATATAACGGCCCTGCTGGAAATTACGGGAACTAATGACGGTCCTGGCGGCTCGCCCAGAACCTGTACGGCTGAAATCATTCTGTCGAAAAATCTGACCGTGAAAAACGTGGCCTTCAATATCGACCGTACAACCGGGGAAAAGCTTGCAAACGCCGGACTTAATACGCTTCTGGGGATGGGCACGACTTTTTCGATATTGATTTTAATCAGCATCGTGATCTGGGCGCTGTCCTTTATTCCCAAGATTCTTAGCGGCGAATCAAAGCAGAAGCCCCAGACCGAAAGCCCTGTGGACAAGACAATCGATCAGATCATTTCCAGGGAAGAGCAGGAAAAGGAAGAAAAAAGTGACAATGATGAGCTTATCGCCGTTATTGCTGCGGCCATCGCCGCCTATGAAAGCGAGGCGACGGGAAGAGCCGTTTCTCCTGACACTTTCATTGTCAGATCCTTAAAGAAACACTGATAAAGCATTTATTTTTGGAGGAAAAAGATGAAAAACTATACCATCACAGTTAACGGAACAGCTTATGATGTCACTGTAGAGGATAAGGGCGGCACGGCAGGTTCTGCTGGAAGTGCTCCTGCTGCGTCCAGGCCTGCTTCCGCGCCCGCTGCGGCCCCTGCGGCTGCCCCGGCTCCCGCTGCAAAGACCGGTGCCGGAAGTATTCGGATTGAAGCCGGTGCGGCCGGAAAGGTCTTCAAGATCGACACCACCGTCGGGCAGGCCGTGAAGAAGGGCGATACGGTTGTGACCATCGAGGCCATGAAGATGGAGATTCCCGTTGTGGCGCCTCAGGACGGCACAGTGGCTTCCATTGACTGCTCAGTGGGCGATCCCTGTGAGGCGGGAGCGCTGTTAGCCACCCTGAACTGACGTTTATCGTCATAAACAGTTAAGGAGAAACTATGGACTATATATCAAATACATTAAGCAATCTTCTGGGGCAGTCGGCGTTTGTCAACATCAGCTTCGGAAATATCGTGATGATAGTCATCGCCTGCGTGTTCCTCTTCCTAGCCATTGTTAAGGAATATGAACCGCTCCTTCTGGTGCCGATCGCGTTCGGGATGCTTTTAGTCAATATCTATCCGGACATCATGTCTGAAGGGGGTCTGTTTCATTTCTTCTTCAAGCTGGATGAGTGGGCGATATTGCCGTGCCTCATTTTTATGGGTGTCGGAGCAATGACGGATTTCGGTCCGCTTATTGCCAACCCGAAGAGCTTTCTTCTGGGAGCGGCCGCGCAGTTCGGAATTTTTGCGGCATATTTCGGAGCGATCTGGCTCGGCTTTAACGATAAGGCTGCAGCAGCCATCTCCATCATCGGCGGAGCGGACGGACCTACTTCGATTTTCCTTGCAAACAAGCTTTCGCAGCAGTCCCTTTTAGGACCTATCGCTGTCGCGGCATATTCCTATATGTCCCTGGTTCCGATCATCCAGCCGCCAATCATGAAGCTCATGACCACTGAGCGGGAGCGTAAGATCAAGATGGAGCAGCTCAGGCCTGTCACAAAGCTGGAGCGTATTCTTTTCCCCATCGTTGTTACGATCGTGGTTACGATGATCCTTCCGACCACAGCGCCCCTTATCGGTATGCTGATGCTCGGAAATCTCTTCAGGGAGTGCGGTGTTGTGCGCCAGCTGCAGGAAACGGCCAGCAACGCCCTTATGTATATCGTGGTTATCCTCTTAGGCACCTCCGTAGGAGCAACGACCAGTGCTGAAGCTTTCTTAAACTGGAGCACAATAAAGATTGTTATCCTGGGCCTTGTAGCCTTTGCTTTCGGAACTATGGCCGGCTGTCTTGTAGGTAAACTCATGTGTGTGCTTTCAGGGTATAAGATCAATCCGCTCATCGGCTCAGCCGGTGTTTCGGCAGTACCTATGGCGGCCCGTGTTTCCCAGAAGGTCGGCGCGGAAACCGATCCCACCAACTTCCTTCTGATGCACGCAATGGGACCCAACGTGGCCGGAGTTATCGGAACCGCCGTTGTGGCCGGAACATTTATGGCGATCTTCGGAGTCTAGTGAGGAAAATGTGCCCTTTGGCACATTTTCGGGCGCGCTTATGAATGCTATGCATGAATGCGCCCCGTACGTGCAGTATAAGGCGAATGCCGCTGCGACCGAAATGGAGCGAAGCGGAATTGAGGTGCAGGAGCACGGCGAACGAGGAGATAATAAGAAAGATGAGCAAATGCGCCCCGTACGTGCAGTATAAGGCGAACGCCGCTGCGACCAAGAGATGGAATCGAGGTGCAGGAGCACGGCGAACTGAATTAATTAAATGAAAAAAGGAGATACTATTATGGCAGATGAAGTTGTAAAAAAGCCGGTAGGCATTACCGAGACGATTTTACGTGACGCTCACCAGTCACTGATTGCCACCAGAATGCCCACCGAGGTCATGCTTCCGATCCTGGAGACCATGGACAAGGTGGGCTACCACTCCATCGAATGCTGGGGTGGCGCCACTTTTGACGCTTCCTTAAGATTCCTTAAAGAGGATCCCTGGGAGAGACTCAGAAAAATCCGTAAGGGCTGTCCGAATACGAAGCTTCAGATGCTTTTCAGGGGACAGAACATCCTGGGCTATAACCACTATTCCGACGATGTGGTTGAATACTTCGTTCAGAAATCCATCGCCAACGGAATCGACATCATCCGGATTTTTGACTGCCTGAACGATATGCGTAATCTTGAAACCGCGGTGAAGGCCACCAACAAGGAAAAGGGTCATGCACAGATCGCCCTGTCCTATACTCTGGGAGACGCCTACACCCTGGATTACTGGAAGAATATTTCAAAGGATATCGAAAATATCGGGGCGGATTCCATCTGCATAAAGGATATGGCTGGCCTTCTTCTGCCGTATCAGGCTGCGGAGCTTATAAAGGCAATGAAGTCGGTAACGAAGCTTCCGATCCAGCTTCATACCCACTATACCTCCGGTGTGGCATCCATGACGTATCTTAAGGCCATAGAAGCCGGTGTCGATGTCATCGACTGCGCTTCCTCCCCTCTTTCCATGGGAACAAGCCAGCCTGCCACCGAGGTTATGGTCAAGGCTCTGGAGGGAACACCCTATGACACAGGTCTTAATCTGGAGCTGCTTATAAAGGTCGCAAATCATTTTGCCCCTTACCGCGAGGAGTGCCTGAAGAACGGACTTTTAAGCCCGAAGGCCATGGGCGTGAACATCAATACCCTTCGCTATCAGGTGCCGGGCGGAATGCTTTCAAACATGATAAAGCAGCTTGACGAGCAGGGCATGAGCGATAAGCTGACAGAGGTGTTGGAAGAAGTGCCGAGAGTACGCGCGGACTTCGGCGAGCCGCCTCTTGTGACGCCTTCATCCCAGATCGTCGGCACCCAGGCGGTTTTCAACGTTCTTATGGGAGAGCGCTACAAGATGTCCACGGATCAGACGAAGGATATGCTTCGCGGAAAATACGGAAAGACTGTAAAGCCTTTCAACCCCGAGGTCGTGAAGAAGGTTATTCCTGGCGAAGAGCCGATAACCTGCCGTCCGGCGGACTTAATCAAGCCTCAGCTTGAGGAATACGAGAAGAAGATTGAGGAATATAAGCAGCAGCCTGAGGATGTTTTAAGCTACGCCCTCTTCCCGCAGGTCGCCACCGATTTCTTCAAATACAGGAAGGCACAGCAGGAAAATGTCGACCTTAAGAAAGCGGACGGCGAAAACGGCGCCTATCCCGTATGAGCGCGGAATTTGAACCGTATGTGAGGCCGGTTTATTATTACGAAACCGACTGCATGAAAATTGTGCATCACTCAAATTATCTCCGGTATTTTGAAGAGGCCAGGCTTCACTATATTACACAACTGGGAATGCCCTATGCGACGATGGAAGAGGAGGGAATAATAATTCCTGTTATCTCCGCATCTTTGGACTATAGAAACTCCCTCGTTTTCGGGGACACCTTCAGAGTATATGTGACGCTCACGGAATATAACGGGATAAAATTCAGCTGCTCCTACCGGATACTCAAAGAGGGAGATGAGGTGGTCGCGGCTACCGGAAACACTTCCCACTGTTTCCTAAACCGGGAGATGAAGCTGTTTCGCTTCGCCAGGGAATTTCCGGAATACGACAGAAAATTTCGGGAAGCTCTTTAAAGATAACGGGTGATATAAAAGTTGATTTTTCAAGGGCTCAATCATAAGAACACATGATATTGTAGCAGCTGCGATTTATACAACATCATGTGCTATTGACAGTTTCTTCGGGAGGGCTTTATAATTACATTTGTTACGGAATGAGCGGCGGAGCTTTATCGCCGCTTTTCCTGACGAATGCGCTTTTACGCGTTTTAGGGGACTTGAGATGCCGAGAAAAGAAACAATCACCAGAGAAAAACTGTTGTCCAGCGCCTTTGAGCTGGTCAGGGAAAAAGGGGCCGGAGAGCTTTCCGCCCGTCATCTGGCAACGCAGGCCGGATGCTCTACCCAGCCCATCTTCAGAATTTACAGAAATATGGACGAGTTGGAAAAGGATCTTTTCGATCGGCTCGTGTCATTTTTTAATGAGTTTTATAAAAATTATGACGGAAAGAGCGACGTGCCCTTCGTGAATCTCGGGATGTCCTATATATCCTTTGCCAGACAGTACAAGAACTTCTTTATGGTTTTATTCGTCGACAATTCCGATTCCGGCAAAAGCATGTATGATCTTGTGAACGGCGGTAAAGACAATTTTGTCATTAACGAAATACGCAAGATCGAAGGGGTGACGCCGGACGCCGCCGGTGAGATTTTTTCCAAGATGTGGATATTCATCCACGGTATAGCCTGCATGGTTATCCGGAACGATTTTGATCTCTCCGACGAGGAAACCGCCGAAATGCTCTCCGATATGTTCAGGAGAATTCATGACTCATAGTGATACACTCTCCCGGATGAACGAACTGTTCTCCGAGATGAGCAGGGGCCAGAAGGCTCTGGCCCGTTTCATTTCCGATCATACTGACGAAGCCGCCTTCATGACGGCAGCACGTCTCGGCGAAGCCGCCGGAGTCAGTGAATCCACAGTTGTACGATTTGCATATTTTCTCGGATATTCGGGTTATCCGGAGTTTCAGGCCTCCTTAAGCGAAATGGTTCGCTCGAAGCTTGGCATGATTTCAAAAATGGGAGCAAAGTATGCCCATGCCAGCCAGTCGGAAATAATAAATTCCGTACTTTCCGCCGATATTGAAAAAATCGAGGACACCATGGACAAGCTGGATGTGGCGGCCTTTGAAATGGCGGTGGACACCATCATTTCGGCAAAAAACATCTACTGTATCGGTATACGTTCCTGTCAGAGTCTGGCTTCCCTTTTAAGCTTTTATCTGCAGATGATGTTCGGCAATGTCCGTCAGGTTTCCACCAGTTCTCTGACGGAGATATTCGAGCAGCTGATACGCATCGACGAAAACGATGTTGTCATCGGCATAAGCTTCCCGAGATATTCGATGCGTACGCTGAAGGCCATGGAATTTGCCAACAACCGTTCCGCCAAGGTTATAACCATAACCGACAGCGTTCACTCCCCGATGAATCTTTATTCCTCATGTAATCTTTTGGCCAGGTCGGACAATATCTCAATAGTGGATTCCCTTGTGGGGCCCTTAAGCCTTATAAACGCTCTGATAGTTGCCCTTGTGATGAAGCGCACGGACGAGGTCGTGGATAATCTTCAGACGCTGGAGAAGCTCTGGGAAGACTACCAGGTCTATAATTCCGATGAAATAAATTTCATCAACGAAGACGAGATACGGGAATTTCCAAAGGTGATTTACGGCGGAAAGGACGAAAAGACCGGAAACACGCCGGAAACGGAGAAGGAATATTGAGTGGGGAAGAGAAGGCCGGCGTTGCCGTTATAGGGGGCGGTGCTTCGGGGATGCTGTGTGCCGCGCTTGTTTCGGGCAGCGGAATAAAGGTCACGCTTTTCGAGAAAAACGAAAAACTCGGTAAAAAGCTCTTTATTACAGGGAAGGGACGCTGCAACCTGACAAACACGGCCGATTTAAACGGATTTCAGGATAATATGGTTACAAACCCGAAATTCCTGTATTCGGCCCTTGTGAGCTTCGGGAGCGCAGAAACAATCCGCTATTTTGAAGAGGAGCTTAAGCTTCGTACTAAAACGGAACGCGGAGGCCGGGTGTTTCCGGAAAGCGATCACGCCTGCGATGTTACGGATGCCCTTAGGAGGGGGATGAAGCGGGGAGGAACGGAAATCTGCTTTAACAGTCAGGTTAAGAGCCTCCTGCTGGAAGGAGACCGTGTTAAGGGGATAAAGCTTTCCGGCGGGAAAAAGTTTTTTGCTGACGCGGTGGTCATTTCCACGGGAGGTCTTTCCTATCCCTCCACGGGCTCTACCGGCGACGGCTACCGCTTCGCCAGGGAAGCGGGACTTAACGTCACGGAGTGCGTTCCCTCGCTTGTGCCCTTTCTGGTATCGGGAGAAAATCCCAGACGCCTTCAGGGGCTAAGCCTTAAAAACATCGGTATAAAAATATATGACGGAGATAAAAAGCTTTACGAGGATTTCGGGGAGCTGCTGTTTACCCATTTCGGTGTGAGCGGGCCCGTGATTTTAAGCGCATCGGCTAAAATTCCGCAGAAAGCTTTTGAAAAGCCCCTGTCGCTTTATATTGATTTAAAACCGGCTCTGGACAGAAAAACACTGGAGGAACGCCTGAAACGTGATTTTTCGGAAAGCGCCGGAAAGCATTTCAGGAACGCGCTTTCAGGGCTGCTTCCGCGAACCTTTATTCCGGTAATGGTAGATGAGTCCGCCATAGACGCTGATAAGCCCTGCGGAAACATCACAAAGCAGGAGAGGGAACATCTTGCTTCGCTTTTCAAGCGATTTCCATTTACCATAACCGGAAAAAGAGGCTTCGACGAGGCGGTCATCACAAAAGGCGGGGTGGATGTAAGGGAATTAAATCCTAAAACCATGGAGGCCAAAAAGGTGAGGGGCCTTTATTTCATCGGGGAGGTAATTGACGTGGACGCGCTGACCGGAGGCTTTAATCTCCAGATTGCCTGGAGCAGCGCTCACGCGGCGGCGGACGCGATTATCCGGACTTTAAAGAAAACGGAGGAATAACTATGTCTTATAATGTGGCGATTGACGGGCCGGCCGGAGCCGGGAAAAGCACAATAGCGAAGAGAATTGCAAAGGAAAAGGGCTTTATATACGTGGACACCGGTGCGATGTACCGGGCCATGGCTCTTCATATGCTCAGGGAGAATGTTTCCCCGGAGGACACGGCAGCTGTCGCGGAGGAATGCGAGGGCGTTGATATCACAATCCGTTATGAGGGCGGAGAGCAGCATGTATTTTTAAACGGAGAGGATGTAAACGGCCTTATCCGGACGGAGGAGGTAAGCCAGACCGCGTCGAAAACCTCCGTGGTACGCAGGGTGAGGGAAAGACTGGTTTCCCTTCAGCAGGAAATGGCCAGGTCGCAGGATGTGGTCATGGACGGAAGGGATATCGGGACAAAGGTGCTGCCGGACGCCGATCTGAAGATTTTTTTAACGGCCTCCGTCTCCGTCAGGGCCGGGAGACGTTTTGATGAGCTGAAGGCAAAGGGAATGTCCGTGTCGCTTTCTGAAATCGAGGATGAAATAAGGGAGAGGGATGAGCGTGACATGACCAGAGAGGAATCACCCCTGGTACAGGCCCCGGACGCGGTTCTGGTGGACACATCGGATCTTAACATTGACGAGGTTGTGGAAAAAATCCTCGCAATGATTAAATGAAGGTTAAACTGGCCCGCTCCGCCGGCTTCTGCTTCGGGGTAAAAAGAGCGGTGGATATGGTGTACGCCGAAACCGAAGGAGATGATAAGGTTTATACCTACGGCGAAATAATCCATAACGAGCTTGTGGTACGGGATCTTGAAAACAGGGGGGTGCGTATTCTTCACAGCCCGGAGGAGCTTGCCGCCCTTAAGGAAGGAACGGTTGTGCTCCGCTCCCACGGCGTTCCCAGGGATATCTATAAGCTGCTTGAAGAACGCCCGGGAATTAAGCTTGTGGACGCAACCTGCCCCTTTGTGCTGCGTATTCACGAAATCGTTGAAAAAGAGAGCCTTGAAGGGAAGGAAATAATAGTAATAGGAGATGCCTCCCATCCCGAGGTTCAGGGGATTGTGAGCTTTTCTTCGGGGAAAGTATCGGTTATCGCCTCAAAGGACGAAGCGGAAGCCTTTGAAACCGAGCCGGAAGCCGATATTTGCGTTGTTTCACAAACCACCTTCAATTTGAATAAATTTAAAGAATTAGTTGAAATCTTAAGTGAAAAAGGTTATAGTATTCATGTTGCCAACACGATATGCAGCGCAACAATGGAACGACAGAAGGAGGCAAGGCTCATTGCTTCCGAAGTTGATGCCATGATTGTCATAGGCTCCGCGGAAAGCTCCAACACGCGGAAGCTTTTTGATATCTGTGCGCAGATCTGCGACAACACACAGCTAATACAGACACTTGAAGACTTGAATTTAGAAACAACTAAATCATTCACTTGTGTAGGTATCACAGCAGGGGCGTCCACCCCGAACAATATCATTGAGGAGGTTCAAAGACATGTCCGAGGAACAGACATTTGAACAGTTACTAAACGAAAATGAGCCGCTAAAAAAAATACACACAGGCGAAATCGTGGAAGGAAAGGTTGTTTCTGTCAAGCCCGATGAGATCGTACTGAACATCGGCTACAAGTCTGACGGCATCATCACCCGTGACGAGTATTCCAACGATTCTTCTCTGGATCTGACTACCGTGGTTCATGAAGGTGACACCATGGAGGCCAAGGTCTTAAACAACAAGGACAGCGACGGACAGGTAGTTCTGACCTACAAGCGCCTTGCGGCTGACAGAGGAAACAAGCGTCTTGAGGAGGCGTACAACAACAGGGAGGTTCTGAAGGCCAGAGTGGCCAGAGTTCTTGACGGCGGACTCTCCGTTGTATACGAGGAGGCCAGGGTATTCATTCCGGCAAGTCTCGTATCAGACTCCTACGAGAAGGATCTGACCAAATATCAGGATCAGGAAATCGAGTTTGTCATCACCGAGTTCAATCCCCGCAGACGCAGGGTGATCGGCGACCGGAAATGCCTCCTTGTGGAGCGCAGGGCGGCAAGACAGAAGGAAGTTCTGGAAACCCTTCATGTCGGAGACATCATTGAAGGTACGGTTAAGAATGTTACCGACTTCGGCGCTTTCGTGGATCTCGGCGATATCGACGGCCTGCTTCATATTTCCGAAATGTCCTGGGGGCATGTGGATAATCCGAAGAAGGTCTTAAAGGTCGGAGATTCCCTCCGGGTATTTATCAAGGATATCAAGGATACCAAGATTGCCCTGAGTCTTAAATTCCCTGACCAGAATCCCTGGCTGGATGCCGCCGAAAAATATGCGGTGGGCAATGTTGTCAAGGGCCGCGTGGCAAGGATGACGGATTTCGGAGCGTTTATAGAGCTGGAGCCCGGAATTGATGCCCTGCTCCATGTTTCGCAGATCGCGAAGGAGCATATTGACAAGCCTTCGGATATCTTAAAGCAGGATCAGGAAATCGAGGCCAAGGTTGTGGACTTTAACGAGGCCGACAGGAAGATTTCCTTAAGCATCAAGGCCTTAAGATCAGGCTCCGGTGAGGAAGGTGCGGAAGAGAATGCCGATGCCGGAAAGGAAGCTCCTGCGCCGGAAGAGGCTGAAAAGGCTGCCGAAGAAGCACCCGCAGCGGAAGAAGCTGCTCCCGAAGCCGCTCCTGCAGCAGAGGAAGAGAAGGCGGAGGAAGCCGCTGAGGAGAATAAAACGGAGGAGTAAACAGAGAAGATATGGTACAGGGAGATTACGAGGAATTTAAAAAATCGGTTTTTTCGCTGACCAAAATTGATCTGAACGCCTATAAAGAAAAGCAGATGCGCCGACGGATCGACTCGCTGGTGGAAAAGCATGAAATGAAGGATTACAGATCCTACATGTCGGCGTTGCGTACGGACAGAGAGATTTTTGACGAATTCATCAATTTCATTACCATAAACGTTTCCGAGTTTTACCGGAATCCCGAGGAATGGAAGAAGATGGATCAGGAGTATGTTCCCGAGCTTATAAAGAAATTCGGGCAGAATTTAAAGATCTGGAGCGCGGCCTGCTCAACAGGCGACGAGCCCTATTCTCTTGTGATGTGTCTTTCCAAGCACATCCCTATGAACAAGATAAAGATTAACGCGACTGATCTGGACAAGACCGTCATGGCAAAGGCCAAGGTGGGGCTTTATGCCGACAAGAGCGTTGCAGGTGTTCCCAAGGAAATGAAGGACAAGTATTTCACCAAAGTGGGACCCTCCTGGCAGATTTCCGATCAGATCAAGTCTCATGTGACCTTTAAGGAGCATAACCTCTTAAAGGATACATATGAAAAAAATTACGACCTTATAGTCTGCCGCAACGTGCTTATTTATTTCACAGAAGAGGCGAAGGCTGATGTTTTCAAGAAGTTTTCGGCTTCCCTGAAGTCCGGAGCTCTCCTGTTTATCGGAAGCACGGAGCAGATCATGAACTATAAGGACATCGGTCTTAAACGGCGCAGCTCTTTCTTCTACGAGAAGGAGTAAGGCTCAGGAAGAAGACCCGGAAGATTCAGGACGGAGCGGAGATATTTCCCGCTCCGTTCTTTTTGGGTGAGAATGCTTTCGTCAAATTCGATCCAGAAAAGGCGATCTTTCCGGCTTTCGCGGTACTCATGCACTGCCGGCGGCGCATCTTTTTCTGAGGGAAGTCCCCCCGGTATAAAGAGTCCCTTTTTACGAACATAGCAATTTGAAGCCGTGGCTTTTATCCGGTGGTTTTTATCGACAAATGAAGCCACGCTTTTATGTATCGCCATGTCTTCGTCCGGAAGGTAATAATAGTCGGCAACGTTGTCGAAGAAGAGTTTAAGTTCTCCGGAAAATAAAGGGATACGCAGCAGGGCGTTTTCGGGGCGCAGCATAAGATATACCGGTGATATATGGGAAAAGAAGGAGCCGGAATACCCTTTGCAGTCAAATGAGAAAAAAAGCTCCTCGGCCTCCGCTCCGTCGAAAGCCCTGTAGCGCTCCGCCCTCACATTTTTAAAGGAGATTTCAAGCTCTATCTTCATTGGAGAATATGCATTAAATTTATTGAACAGATTGTTATTTTTTGTCATTTTTGCTATACTGATGGGAGTGTTCGGGTTTTAAGTATACCATAATCTTAAGGAAAGAGGGTCATGGAATGGGAACTTACACATTCAATGGCGGCATTCATCCCTATGACGGCAAGGAACTGTCCAAAGACAAGCCGTTGAAGGAGCTGCTGCCAAAGGGGGATATGGTTTATCCCCTGTCTCAGCACATCGGCGCGCCGGCGAAAGCCGTTGTGGCGGTGGGCGACACGGTAAAGGCGGGGCAGCTTATTGCCGAAGCGGGAGGCTTCGTATCCGCCAACATTTTTTCCACAGTCAGCGGAACCGTTAAAGCTATTGAAAAGCGGCGGGTGCCCGTGGGCGACATGGTGGATTCGATAATTGTGGAAAACGACGGGAATTACGATGAAGTGGATTATCCGCCGGCCAAACCCCTGGAAGAGATGACAAAGGAAGAGATAGTCGCGGCCGTGAAGAATGCCGGCATAGTCGGCATGGGAGGCGCGGGCTTTCCGACTCATGTAAAGCTTTCTCCGAAGGATCCGTCAAAAATTGAATTTGTCATTGCCAACTGCGCGGAGTGTGAACCCTATCTTACCAGTGACTACCGCCGTATGGTTGAAAATCCGGAGCTTCTTATCGGCGGGATGCAGTGTGTTTTAAAGCTTTTCGACAACGCGAAGGGCATTATAGCCATTGAGGACAACAAACAGGATGTCATTGATTCCATCGGGAAGATGGTGGAAAACGAGCCCAGGATTGAGGTATACGCCCTTAAAACCAAATATCCCCAGGGGTCGGAGCGGCATCTTATATATGCCTGCACCAAACGGTCCATCAATTCGAAAATGCTTCCGGCAGACGCGGGCTGCATAGTCGATAACTGCGATACGCTTATTGCAATCAACGCGGCCGTCAGGGAAAACAAACCCCTTATGCGGCGCGTGGTAACCGTGACCGGAGACGCGATTAATGATCCCAGAAACTTTGTGGTGCGCTGCGGTTCCAACTATGCCGATCTTGTCGAAGAGGCAGGAGGCTTTAAGGCTGAGCCCGAGGCCGTTATTTCCGGCGGTCCTATGATGGGCTTCTCGCTTTTCGATTTAAACGTGCCGGTGACCAAAACTTCTTCGGCGCTTTTGTGTCTCCTTAATGATCCGGTATCAAAAACCGTGGAAAGCGCCTGCATTAACTGCGGCCGCTGCGTGGATGCCTGCCCTGAGAGGTTGATTCCCTCCCAGCTTGCGACCTACGCGGAGCATGAGGACTACGAGGAGTTTGACAAACTTTTCGGTGTGGAATGCGTCGAATGCGGGTCCTGCACCTATGTTTGTCCCGCCAAGCGTCATCTGGCCCAGTATATAAAGTCGATGAAGAAGCTTTCCATCGCAAGAAGCCGCGCAAAGGCTGCGGAAGCCAAGGCGAAGGCCGAGGCTGAGGCCGCAAAGGCCGCGGGAGATAAAGAAAAGAAAGGTGGTGAGTGACATGGCGGAAGAAAAAAAGGAAGAAAAGACATTGACCCTTCAGGTCTCCTCAAACCCCCATGTGCGTGATTCCATCACCACACAGAAAATCATGCTCTATGTGATACTTGCCCTTCTCCCCGCCACGATTTACGGGGTCGTGAATTTCGGATTATATGCCCTTCTGGTGGTGCTTGTTACCGTGGGAGCCTCGGTGCTTTTCGAATTCCTTTACGAAAAGCTTATGCATCAGAAGATTACGATTTCGGACTGTTCCGCAGTGGTGACGGGACTTTTGCTGGCCCTTAACCTCCCGCCGCGGATTCCGATCTGGGTATGTATTATCGGAGCGTTTTTTGCGATTGTCGTCGTGAAGATGCTTTTCGGCGGACTGGGACAGAACTTCATGAATCCGGCTCTCGGGGCCCGCTGTTTTCTCGTTATCTCCTTTGCGGGGAGGATGACCAACTTCGCCTATGACGCTGTTTCCGGTCCCACTCCGCTGGCCATGCTTAAAAGCGGGGAAATACCCAACACCTTAAGCATGGTGCTCGGAAACGAGATGGGAACCATCGGTGAGACCAGTGTTATCATGATCGTGATAGGGGCCTGCTTCTTAATTCTTATGGGAGTAATAGATTTAAGAATACCCGCTTCCTATATTCTGACTTTCGTGATTTTCATCATCATTTTCGGCGGCCACGGCGCAAATCCCTATTACCTGACAGCCCATCTGGCCGGCGGAGGCCTGATGCTGGGTGCCTTCTTTATGGCGACGGACTATGTGACCAGCCCCATAACTACAAAGGGAAAAATAATATTCGGTATTATTCTGGGGATTCTGACCGGTGTTTTCCGCTGCTTCGCGTCCGGCGCGGAGGGCGTCTCCTACGCGATAATTCTCGGAAACCTTCTGGTGCCTTTGATTGAGCGCTTTGCGCCGCTTAAATGCTTCGGCTATGTGAAGCCGCAGAAAGGGGGCTAAGCATGCAAAACGAAATATTAAAAAATACAGTAATTATCACCGTTATCGCACTGATCTGCGGAGTGCTTTTAGGAACCGTATATCAGGTAACGGCCGGGCCGATTGCCGAACAGGAGAGGCTCACTAAGGAAAACGCCTATCGCGAGGTCATGGAAAACGCGGCAAGCTTTGAGGAATATGCCGGTTTTGATGAAGAAGCGGCAAAGACATGGATTCATGAACACGGCGATTATCATCAGAATACCTCTGTCAGTGAGGTTATCGAGGCAAAGGATGCCTCCGGCGCTTCCATAGGCTATGTGCTTAACGTTGTGGCCGGTGGAGGATACGGAGGAGACATCGTATTTGCCATGGGTATCGATAATGACGGAAACGTCACCGGAATTTCCATTACTCAGATCGATGAGACTCCGGGCCTTGGAATGAGGGCGAAAACGGATCCTTCCTTCCTGGAACAGTTCTACGGAAAGGGAAAGGATGCCTTTACCCTTGGAGATGATATCAACGCCCTGACAAGCGCTACATTTACCTCGCGGGCGGTCACCAACGGAGTGAACGCGGCACTGAACTATTACGGAGGTAATCTGAAATGATGAAAGAGGGTTCGGCCGGTGAACGGCTGTTTAACGGCATTATAAAAGAAAACCCGACGCTGGTGATCATCCTCGGAATGTGTCCTACCCTGGCTGTCACCACCTCGGCCATGAACGGCATCGGTATGGGGCTTTCCACCACGGTGGTGCTGGCCCTGTCCAATCTCTTTATTGCCCTGCTTCGGAATATCATACCGGACAAAATAAGGATTCCTGCATTTATCGTGATTATCGCCACCTTCGTGACGATGGTGGATATGCTTATGAAGGGCTTTGTTCCTGCCCTTTACGCGCAGCTTGGAATCTATATCCCGCTTATCGTGGTTAACTGCATAATTCTCGGACGGGCAGAGGCTTACGCCTATTTCAATAAACCCGTTTCGTCATTTTTTGACGGACTGGGCATGGGTATCGGCTTTACCTGCGCCATCACCATTATCGGCTTTATCCGCGAGCTTATAGGCTCGGGTGCCATCTTCGGTAATCCCGTCGGAAACATGCCCGATTTTGCGGCAACGATTTTCGTCATGGCTCCGGGGGCGTTCTTCGTCCTGGCCACGATAATCGCAATTCGCACAAAGATAATAAACAACATGGAGGCGAAGAAGGGAGAAACCCTTTCCGTGAAGCATACCGACAGGGACGCGGACTGCGCCACCTGCGCCGCCGCCGCCACCTGCCACGGGAAATTCTATGACAATACCGTAAAGGTTTCCCCGGAAAATAAGGAGGTGAAAGCATGACCTTCGGAAGCATCATGAGCATCCTCATTATGTCGATGCTGATCAATAATGTGGTTTTAAGCCAGTTTTTGGGGATCTGCCCTTTCCTCGGAGTCTCGAAAAAGGTTGACACTGCCAGCGGAATGGGCGGCGCGGTTATCTTCGTTATCGGTATCGCTTCCGCCATCGCGGCCCTTATTTACAAATTCATCCTTCTGCCCTTCGGCCTGACCTATCTTAATACGATAGTCTTTATTCTGGTCATTGCGGCTCTGGTGCAGTTTGTGGAAATGTTCCTTAAAAAATCAATGCCGGGGCTCTACAAGGCGCTGGGTGTCTATCTTCCCCTGATCACCACCAACTGCGCGGTGCTGGGCGTGGTGCTCTTAAACGTGCAGAACAGCTACAATTTTGTTGAAAGTGTGGTGAACGGCCTTGCGACAGCTGCGGGCTTTGCCATTTCCATTGTGATTCTGGCGGGCCTCAGGGAAAAAATGAAGTATAACAACATTCCCCGTTCCTTCCAGGGCATGCCCATTGTGATGTTCACCTCGGGACTGATGGCCATTGCGTTCTGCGGCTTCTCGGGACTCAAATAGATTTTCGATGCGGAAAGTCTGAGGTGTTGATAAAGAAACTTGGAGGATTAATATGATAGCAGGAATTTTGATTGCCACGATTTGTGTGGCTGCGGTTGGACTGTTTGTGGGTCTGTTCCTGGGATTTGCCGGGAAGAAGTTTGCCGTGGAGGTGGACGAACGGGAAGAAAAGATTCTCTCAGCCCTGCCGGGTGCCAACTGCGGCGGCTGCGGCCAGGCAGGCTGCGCGGCCATGGCTCATTCCATAGTGGAGGGAAACTCTCCGGTTAACGGCTGTCCCGTGGGAGGCGAGGCGGTAGCGGCCCAGATTGCGGAGATTATGGGACAGAAGGTGGAAAAGACCGAACCCATGGCAGCCTTTGTTAAATGCTCCGGAACCTGCTCCGCCGCTAAAACCAAATATGAATATACCGGAGTGCTGGATTGCAAATATGTGGCCATGACACCGGGAAAAGGTCCCAAGGCCTGTTCTTTCGGCTGCCTGGGCGGAGGTACCTGCGTCCGCGTCTGCGCATTTGACGCGATTCACATCGTGGACGGAATTGCCGTCGTGGATACCGAAAAATGCAAGGCCTGCGGAAAGTGCGTGGAAAACTGCCCGCAGCACCTTATAGAGTTAAAGCCGGTTAAAAACAAATATGCGGTAGGCTGCTCTTCGAAGGACAAGGGGCCCGCCGTAATGAAGGTCTGTACCGCCGGCTGTATCGGCTGCGGTCTCTGCCAGAAGAACTGCCCGAAGGACGCGATTCATGTCACCGACTTCGTTGCCCATATCGATTATGAGAAATGTGTCTCCTGCGGGATCTGTGCGCAGAAGTGTCCGAAAAAGGTTATCACGAAGCTGTAAGAGGGCAAATGAGGTTCTTCGTAAAAAGGCTTTTGCCTGTATTCATAGCGGTATTATTAATGGGCTGCGGAAAAACGCAGCCCATTTCAAAAACGTTTTTTGCCCTGGACACCTTCTGTACAATAACGGTTTATGATTCAGCGGATGAATCGATTTTAAGCGACGGCGAGAAGCTTGTAAAGAGCTGCGAAAAAATGCTCTCGGCCACAGTGTCAGGCTCGGACGTGGAGAGGATAAATCACGCCGGCGGAAAAAGCGTCCGGGTTTCCGGGGAAACCGCCCGGGTTATCGAAAAAGCCCTTGAGTATTCCCGTTTGACCGACGGCGCTTTTGATATTACAATTTATCCGGTGCTCTCCCTGTGGGATTTCAGAAGCGGCGATACAAAGGTTCCGGAGGATGCGGCTCTTAAGGAGGCCCTGCGGCATGTGGATTATAAGAATGTCTTTGTTTCCGGAAATACGGTTACGCTTGCCGATCCCGGGGCCGGAATAGAGCTGGGCGGTATCGCCAAAGGCTATATCTGCGACGTTCTTTCGGATTTCTTAAGAGAGAGGGGAGTTCGAAGTGCCATTATAAATCTGGGAGGCAATGTTGCAGCAATCGGGAAGCGTCCGGACGGAGAGGCTTTCCGGGTGGGAGTAAAAAAGCCTTTCGGGGATGGAAACGAAACCGTCACGGTTCTGCCCTGCTCGGACGAAAGCGTTGTGAGCTCCGGAATCGACGAACGGTATTTTATCGCAGACGGGGTGCTTTACCATCATATTCTGGATCCGGCTACAGGGTATCCCGCCGTTTCGGAACTGAACGCCGTATCGGTTATGGCTGAACGCTCCGTGGACGCGGATGCTCTCTCTACCTGCCTTTTTCTTCTGGGGAAGGATGAAGGAGAGGAGCTTTTAAAAAAATGTGCTTCCGATAAGCCCCTCAGGGCCGTTTTTATCGGAAAGGATAACGAGGTGCTATCCGATGTCAATGCTCCATGACGATGACTGGAGAGACAGTCCCAATATCCGCCTTAAATTTGCCATCGGCTGTGTGATTTCTTCCCTGGCGATTCTTCTTGTGCTGGGAATCACTCTGGCAGCCAACAGTAAAAACAGGAAGCCGGCGAATGCCTCCACGGTATCCGCGCCCTCCCCGATTCAGAGAACGCCGGAAGTGGAGGAAACTGAAGAAAACGAAAACGACAGGTACAGAACCGCCGATGATCTTAATTTCTGGCATGCCTATGACCCTGAGGAAAAGGAGAGTGCCTCCCTTCCTCCCGCAGGCTTCGACCGGGATAATTCAGCCAAAAAGGATGACAGGAAAGGTGAGTTCCAATTTCAGGAGCAGGAAGATACGACTGCTCCGACCTCCCAGGAGGAGGAAAGAAAAAAAGTTTCCGCCAACCGCTTTGATGTCAATGAGCTGAAAGACGGAGAAGCGGAGTTTGCGGATATTATCGGTTCCATCCCTGAAAATCCCTATTTTGAGGAAGGCTTTTTAACTACGGACAAGGGCTTTAAGGAATATGCCCTCAACGGCAGGAAGAGTTCCTACGCAGGAATCGATGTTTCAGAGTACCAGAAAAATATTGACTGGATCCAGGTGGCGGAGAGCGGAATTGATTTTGCCATGGTGAGAGTGGGCTCAAGAGGATATCAGTCCGGTAAGCTCACGGTGGACGACCGCCTTCAGGATAATCTCCGGGGCTGCTCGGAAAACGGAATCAAGATCGGGCTTTATTTTTATTCCCAGGCCATAAATGAAGCAGAGGCCATGGAAGAGGCCATGACCTGTGTGCTTGCGGCAGGGAGCTACCCCGTGGAATATCCGATTGTTTTTGATTCGGAGAGTGTTCTGAACGATTCCTCGAGAACGGAAAATCTTACAAAGGAGCAGCTTTCCAATATAGCGAAAGCTTTTTGCGATACGGTGGCGCAGTACGGCTACTCGCCCATGATAGGCGCCACGAAGAAACAGTTTGCAACAAAGATGGATTTAAGCATTATATCGGCATATGACTGGTGGCTTTTCGATACGGACGAAAGCACGGTGTTTCCCTACCGCTTCAAGATGTGGCAGTATTCCCATGAAGGAAAGGTGGGAGGAATAGCGGATCCTGTCAATATAGATATAAGCTTTGTGGACTATTCAAACAGGTGAGGCTTTAAGGTGATGTTCCCTCACATAGCTTAAATAGCTTTCGGAAAGCTCCACCATGGAATAGATATGGGCATAGTCGGCGGGGGAGAGCTCTTCCAGATAATTAACGGGAATTCCCTTTTTTTCCAGATCGGTGCCTTTTAAAAGGTCTATGGCTTTGTTATAGGCAATCGCGGCCTCCTCGGCCGTGTCATAGGTGCCCAGCTGATAAACGCCGTTAATATGTATGCGGGCGTGATAGCTCTTTTTAAGACGGGAATTTACGGTCTCGGTAACGCCGTGGTAGCTGTTGATTATTTCAATATTGGCGTAACGGTAGTCGGTATCATCGCCGTTAACAAAGATATAATCCCGTCCCGCTACCGCGTAGGGTCTTATCCCGTAGCGGGATTTTAAATTGATCTGCGTTCCGTAGTTTTCACAGAAAAGATGACCTCCCCGCACCTGGATGCGGTGTATGGAATAGTAGAAGAGATCCTCGTTGTCAAACTTGAGCTCGGTGTCGGGATCCAGGAAGTAGGAGAAAAAGCGCTTGCTTAAATAAATCGGGTTTTTGATGTAGACGCCGTTGTCCCGGAAGTTTATCAGGGTCACCCACTTATCAAAGGAGAGGGCGCGTTCGGGAGTATAGTCATCCATAAAAAGGGTGGAATTCATGATTTCGTAGGCCTCCCTGTACAGACGGGCGGCTTCCTCCGACGTTTCCCGGCTTCCGAGACTTATATGTTTTCCCTTGCAGGTAAAGGACGAGCGGTAATATACCGTGCCGTCTTTCTTTTTTGCCTGAAATACGCCTGCGTTTGCTTTGTCCTTTGGCTTCATGTAATTCCCCTTGTTCTGGCTGCGTTTGCACCTGTGAGGCGCGCAAAAAGTATTGTATCATCTTACAGGAAGAATTACAAGGTGATTATGTTACCCCGGCGTTACTATTCACAGTTGCTCAACATACGAACAGTACGAGAGCTTGCTCACAGGTACTGTTCCGGATGTTGAGCAAAACTGCGAAGCAGGAACCTCCACCAACATGAGGATTTCAGGTG
>JAILBQ010000075.1 GCA_024680815.1 Lachnospiraceae bacterium
TGTCTTTTCACAAGAGTGCACAATCTCGGCAGAGTGAGAGTCAATGTAACAGAAAAGGGAGAATAAGAAAATGTCAGAAATGGTAAAGGAACAGAAAAAAGGAAAAATCGGACCGCTGAAATTCTTCGGCTGGAACCTTCGTCTTATGTCAACAGCCGTTCAGGCGGTTCTGATCGGTCATATCACATTCTACTGCACGGAAGTTCTGCAGCTGAATCCGGCGCTTGTCGCTTCACTCTTCTTCGCCTCCAAGATCATCGACGCGGGAACCGATCTGATTGCCGGCTACCTGATTGACAGAACACATACAAAGCTTGGCAAGGGAAGACCTTATGAATTCGCCGTCATCGGCCTCTGGCTGACCACATGGCTGCTGTATTCCGTGCCGGTTCATCTGACAACAGCCGTCAAATGCGTCTGGGTTCTTGTCTGCTATATCATGGCGCAGTCTGTATTCAATATAATGGTCGATCTTCGTGATAAAACCATTGCTTTCAAATATCGGAATAAACCTTCCGGGACTGATCAGTCCGTGTTCCGGGCTGTTCCATCGAATAAGTGCTTCCGCTCCCTTCAGTTCTTCGGTGCCGGGATCGTATTTAGGCTGATAGTATACGACAAACTCCTCATTATCCAATGCTTTCTGCTGGTTCTCATTTATCGTATCCATCCATTTCTGCTCTTCGACGATCTTTTCGTCGAAGAATGCTATCGCAGAATCATCCCCGGAAAGTGTGGCCCTGGCAGCGCCCGCGTTGTTGTACTCTTTTTCTATATCAACGTTCCTGCGCGTTGTAACCATGTCAACTCCAACCCAGAAGCTGAATTTATGATCGGTATCGATCCTCTCAAGTTCCTTGATGATATTATGTATACGCTTTTCCAGGATCTCTTTCGTGTCAAAGATCAGTAAGGCAGCAAAATGCGCCGCCGAATGATGCGCCACCATTTCCCCTTTTCCGATCCGCCTTGATATCGTATCGTCAACGAGCCGGAGCATCTTCTCTCCTTCTTTTACAGAATGACATACGCAGAAATTTCTGTAATTTACGAACACGATATCCAGAACTGCAAAACGGGTATTATAGTTTCTTCTGTTATTCAGTTCTTTTTCGGCATTTGACAAAAACCACATCCAGTTGTGTTTGCCGGTCGTCTCATCCATAAAGAACACTTCAGTCATCTGTTTTCTCTTTCTGATGTTATTACAGAAGAAAACGATCATGAACAGGATCAGTACGATTATGAGTGCAACCGAATATGTTGGTTTAAAATACAACGCGCAGATAAGAATGGCGCTCAGGATAAAGAAAACTACCATGGCGCCTTCTGTATAGGATTTTTTCAGATTGCGGAGTTTATCCTCTTTCATATTGGCCATATTACATTCCCTCAGCAACACAGTGTAATTTAATACTAAACCGAAGTTATCACGTAAAATGTGCGCATATCCGTCCGACAATCGCAGAGACCGCCGGAAAAATAACCAAAAGCTTCAACAACTGGCTCTTTATGTTGTATCCGTATTTCCTGTTTGCATACACTTTTTCTACCTCGGGGAAATAAAACTGGAAGAACTTATACTTCATAAGCAGGAAGTAGTCAAAGCAGATCATGTCGTATAATTTGTATACGGTAAATATCAGCACAAACCTGGTGAAAAACTGCCAAAAAGTAAAACCGCTTCTAATTCCGTCCCAGATTGAGATCACTCCGACGCCAAGTATCATCAGCATACTGAATATCATAAGCGTCCAGCCTATAGTTCTGGCACCATAGAACAGCTCATTTTCCCTCGGAAGAAGTGCTTCCTGCGCCTCCTTTGGAGCAGACGAAAAAAACTTCTTATCCTGAATAAATGCTACAGCCGAAAACATCATCAGAGTTATCGCCACACTGAACACGATTGCAAGAAAGATCGTTAACAGCATTGAATCCACCTTACCTACGCTATGCTCCACCCGGCACTTTCACTCTGAAGCTGCGCCATGCGTTTAAAGATTCCATTCTCTTTACCCAGCAGTTCCGAAGGCGATCCCTCCTCCGCAACCTTTCCGTCCGCAAGAACAACGATCTTATCTGCCGCCTCTACCGTACGCATACGATGCGCTATAACAAGAACCGTTTTGCCTGCAAGAAGGCACGAGAGAGCCTCCTGTACCTTTGTCTCATTTTCGACATCGAGTGACGCTGTTGCCTCATCAAGCAGAACGATCGGAGCATTTTTCAAAAGTGCCCTTGCGATTGAAATACGCTGTCTCTCTCCGCCTGAAAGCTTTGCTCCGTTTTCACCTATCGGGGTATCATAACCCTGCGGCAGTTTTTCCACGAACTCATCACAGTTTGCCGCCTTGGCCGCTGCCTTTACTTCATCATCAGTGGCGCCATGTTTACCGAGTCGGATATTTTCCATTACCGTATCATCAAAAAGTACGACATCCTGGAAGACCATTGAGTAATCACTGAGC
>JAILBQ010000083.1 GCA_024680815.1 Lachnospiraceae bacterium
ATTCCCGTAGAGGGAGAGGAAGAGGACTGGTCCGAGGAGGATAGAAAAATCTGGCGGAGATGGAGCGCCGATATGAGGGCAGCCTCTGCGGAGGCGGACCGGAGAAACCGTGCCTGGGAAGCTGCCACCGAGGGATTGACAAGGACCGAAAAGCAGTACTTACGGCGTGAGTATTATGAATCGAAGGTGTTCACCACAAGAAATCAGCAAAGGGAGGCGATCGCGAAGGATCTTATGAAGGCCTCGGATCACGCAGCCTATGCCGCGGAGCATTTTACTCTGGTGGAGAGGCTTTCCAGGGTTGAGGGAGAGCTGGAAGGGAAACCCGCAGATGGGCAGCTCCTTGCGGAAAAGAGAACCCTTGAGGAGAAGATCGCTGCACTGAGGGTGAAAATGGACGCGATCCTTAAGGACGTGGACGCGCGCACGGAGGCACTGCTCGGCTGCGTGAAGGAGCCGGAAAACAGGCAGGAGGCCTTGAGAAGTGATATCGCGACCGTTAAAACCGCTGTCGATACAAAAAAAGCGACCTTTGCACCTGATTCGGCGGACGCAGCGTTCTTAAATGAGCTGTCGCTGAAGCTTTTAAGGCTCCGGGGAGCCGCCGGAGGTCCGGCTGTTGATATGGCGGACGCAAAACAAAAATGCGCGGATGTGATCGGGCATATAAAAGGGAGATTTATCCAGGAGGCGGAAGCCTTTATCCGCCCTCAGATCGAAGAGGCCAGGAGATATCTCAAAAGCGATGAGGGCCGCGATTTGCTCGGCGGTAAAAACAGAGATATGAAGATACATAAAATTCTGCCGCTTATGGATCGCTTTGAGGCTGCACTCGGTAAACCGGATACGGAGCTCTCTTACTATGTACTCATGGTGGGGACGATCACCAAGATCATAAACAAAGATTTAGCACTGCTCAATCAGGTCACCCCGCCGTACATAAACCGGCTTATGGCCGATGCACTGGCCCTGCAGACGGGGCTGGAGGATCTGGAAAGGAAACCGGAATCACAGACCGCAGGAAAAACGGTATCCTTCGCGGGTACGGTGCAGGTAGCAAGGTTCGATAGAAAATCCGGGGTGATGCATGAGGCTCCGGAAGAAATATCCGAAGAGGAGGAGGAGGTCACGCAGAAGATCAGGAAGGAGCAGACCCCGTTAAAGCAGGCCTCAAGCAGTATAGCAGCCGATATGGTCTCAAAACTGAAAGGCAGGATAACGACGGCCAGAAAAACGATAAAGACGGAACGTGATAAATCCATGAGGGAGTATACCGGCTTTGCAGGAGATATATTGGCACGGCTGAAAAACGAGGGCGTGGACGAGGACACGATGGAGCTTTTGAATCCGATCGCCTCCCTGATCGTGCCTCTGGATCAGGAATCAGTCGATCCTCAGGCTCTGGCGAGAGTTTTTGATGATGATGCGATGCAGTCTGACTGTGAAGAGCTGATCGGCTGCGTCAGGACGATGCTCAGAGAGGATGCGTCTGACCAGGAAGTGACAGCCGCTGTGGCAGCCATGCTCCCTGTCGTCGGCGCCGCTTTTGAGGATCTGAAGAATTATGCTCGTTCCGAAGAGGGCAGTAAGATCCTGGCGGC
Organism: Lachnospiraceae bacterium; assembly: GCA_024680815.1. Lineage (GTDB taxonomy): Bacteria > Bacillota > Clostridia > Lachnospirales > Lachnospiraceae > NK4A144. The sequence goes on from JAILBQ010000083.1 coordinate 1,602, forward strand.
AAGAATCCCGGGTGATTTCGATGCCCTTGATCCCCAGACGGCGAGGAAGGATAATTATACCGAGGATCTTGAAGGGTTTGCGACCCTTAAGATCAAGGCGGACTGTCTGTTCGGGGTTGTAAAGCTTCTTCTCGGCACGGACGGGGTTCTTTCGGATCAGGATGAAGAGCGCCTTGAGCAGATGAGAGATACGCTAATGAGACTGACCGATCATCTGAACTGGAGGGAGGACATCTTTTCCGCAGTGGAGAAACAGGCAGGGGATCCCAGACATCCTACCGATTACAGCGCCCCGGATCCGAAGACCGGCATTGTAAAATTAGATATGAAAGATGGTGCCAGAACCGTTGACTTTATCAACGATGTGCGGGAAGAACCGGAAAACTGGAGCCTGCCGGCGTTTGAATGGGAGCAGAGGTTGGAAGAAGAGGGAGCGGCTGAATAGAGTACTGCAGGATCTCAGGGAATATAAAACTTTATATATATGAAAGGGATAAAAAATGCAGGATAAAAAACTACCGGTGATCGCTATCAACAGAGAATGCGGGGCAGGCGGAAGGACGCTTGCGGTTATATTGTCGGAAAGGCTTGGTATACCGTATTACGACAGGGATTTTGTGTCAAAGACAGCTGAGGAAAGCGGATACGAAGAAACGGAAGTCGAAGCAGAGGGAGAAGAGATGAGCGCTTCTTCAAAGGCGTTCAACAACTTCTTAAACAGCGTTGTTTCCTACAGCAGCTCGCATGATGCGATCTTTAAGGCTGAAAAAAAAGTCATCCTGAAGCTGGCGGAAAACCCCTGCATAATGGTCGGCCGCTGTGCGGACCGGATACTTGCCGAAGCGGGGATAGATGTGGTAAGTATCTATCTTCATGCTCCGCTTGAAATGAGGATTAAGCGTGCAGAGGAGCTTAAGGAAAGCGACGGGGAAAAGGCTGAAAAGTTCGTGGAAAAACGTGACAGCCAGCGCAGGATCTTCTATAAGCAGTATACGGGAAGTGAGATCTTTGATGCGTCAAATTACACGTTCACCTTTGATGTCGGAAGGATAGGCATTGAACAGTGCGCCGAGATAGTGCTGAATATGCTTGAAAACAATAAGTCAAAATAATAAGACACATCAGGGGGAAGGGAGAAGAATATGAAAGGTCGGATATCGCAAAAGCTCTTATGCTTGCTGATGGTTGTATTACTCGCTGTTCTGTCCGGATGCAGCAGTCAGAGGATGATGATGGGAACGGGCGGAACTTCGGGTACTTATTATGCTTTCGGCGGAGTGCTGGCCCAGTACATGAAAAACTATACCGATTACAGTGTGACAGCGGTCTCTACAGCTGCATCCAAAGCCAATATCCAGAGTATAGGAGACGGGGATTACCAGATGGGATTCACACAGTCCGACGTTATGAACTATGCCTGGGAGGGCAGCAGATCCTTTGAAACGGACGGCCCCTGCAGGGATTTCCGCGTGCTGGGGGCTCTGTATGCCGAGACAGTCCAGCTTATCACGATGAAAAAAGATATACGGACGGTAAGCGACCTTAAGGGAAAGAGCGTTTCGATAGGAGCTCCGGGTTCGGGAGTGTATTTTAACGCGATGGATGTTCTTGAGGGAGCGGGGCTTGCGGTGGATGATATAAAACCCCAGTATCAGAGCTTTGACGACAGCAAGGAGGCGTTAAAGGACGGACAGATAGACGCAGCATTCATAGTTGCGGGTGCCCCGACTTCGGCGATAACGGAGCTTGCAACGACAAACGGTGTATTTCTGATTCCGATCGAAGGAGAACTTAGGGATAAGATCATGGATGCCTGTCCCTATTACGCTCCGATGGAGATACCTGCCGATACCTATCCCGGTCAGAGCGAAGCGATAAATACGATAACGATCAAGGCAACACTGATAGTGGATGCCGATCTCGATGATGACACCGTTTACCAGCTTACGGCTGCTGTTTTTGACCATAAGGAAGATATCGCGACAGAGAACGCAAAGGGTGAGGAGCTTTCTATAGAAAACGCCACATCAGGCATCACGGTGCCCTTCCACATCGGTGCCGCACGCTATTATGAAGAGCACGGTGTTAAGGTCGGGACAATGGAGTAAATTGCAGGGGGAATAGTGTGAAAAATCGAATCCTGTAAACTCGATTTTTCACACTCGGATTTGCGTCGGAGCCGCAAATCCCCTGATGCGACTGAGTTTGCCTGATGCAAACTCAGCGCGTGTCGTCGCAAAGAACGCTCCGACATGGGGGAATGATATGAGTAATAAAGAAAAGCGGGAATACGAACTGAATCAGGAAGGCCTTGAGGAGGTTATGAAAAAATATGACCGGGAATCCAATGTCCGGGTCTTTAAGGGTAAACCTGCTGTTATCGTAAATGCCGTGCTGATCGGCTTTTCGCTGTTTTGTATATGGGTGACGCTGTTTGCAACTTTTTTAGAGGAGATAAGGCTTACTTCCTTTATGGGACTGATCGTACTCCTTGGCTTTTTATATTACCCGGCCGATAAGAAACAGAACAGGGTTAATTACATCCCCTGGTATGATATCGTGGGGATGATTCTGGGCGCGGGAGCCTTTCTTTATTATACTGTCAGCGCGGAGCAGATAATCCAGCAGGGAACCAGATTTCATGCATATCAGATCTTTATCGCGGTCATCGGTATCGCCGCTCTTCTGGAGGTTACCAGAAGAAGCGTCGGCTGGCCTATCCTTATCGTGGCACTGTTTTTTATCGCATACGCTATCCTGTACGGCCTGACCAACCCGTCTGTTGCCGGGCGACTAAGATACCTGGTACGAAATCTGTTTTATGCCAAAACAGGTATTTTATCGACACCTATAAACGTATGTTCAAAATATATCGTCGTCTTTATCATTTTCGGCGCGTTTCTGGAGAGAACCGGCATCTCGGAGCTCTTTATCAATTTCGCCAACTGCGCGGCAGGACGTTTTGCCGGCGGTCCCGCAAAGGTTGCTGTTATTTCGTCGGCTCTTTGCGGGATGGTAAGCGGATCATCCGTCGGAAATACGGTCACAACCGGTTCGGTTACCATACCCATGATGAAGGAGACCGGCTACAAGCCGGAATTTGCGGGAGCCGTGGAGGCCGCTGCATCTACGGGCGGACAGATAATGCCCCCGATCATGGGAGCCGCCGCATTCCTTATGGCGGATATCATAGGTGTTCCGTATTCTGACATACTTATCCGTGCGATATTTCCCGCAGTTCTGTATTTCACTGGTATTTTTATTGCAGTACATCTTGAAGCAAAGAAGCACGGACTTACCGGAATCCCGGTGGAAAAGCTTCCGAAGTTTAAACGTCTTCTTAAAAAGAGTTATCTTTTGCTTCCCCTGATACTGCTTGTCATATGGGTTTCAAAAAACATGATGACGATGCAGAGAGCGGCTGCCTTTTCCATAGTGGCCGCGATTGCGGTCGGTGTACTCGACGGGATCCTGGACGGGAGTTATGCACAGGCATACAGGGATCTTAAAGCGGTAAAAGCTGCAAACCCGGCCGCCCGGGTTTTGGCCGGAAACAGGGAGGAAACAAAAAACTGCTTTACCCTTAAGAAATTTCTGGAGGCTCTTGAAGCCGGCGGAAAAGGAACGATCACAGTGGGAGCGGCCTGTGGTGTTGCGGGTATAATTTCCGGAACCATCACGATGACGGGACTGGCAAACGAGATGATCAATGCTATCGTAGCCGCAGCAGGAGACAAGCTTTTTATAGCGCTGTTCCTTACGATGCTTTGCTGTATCATTCTCGGGATGGGTGTTCCGACGACGGCAACCTACTGCATTATGGCGGCGACCTGCGCTCCGATCCTTACACGTATGGGAGTTCCGATCCTTGCTGCTCATTTCTTTGTTTTCTATTTCGGGATTGTCGCTGATATCACGCCTCCGGTAGCTCTTGCCGCATATGCCGGAAGCGCCATAGCCAAGGCCAATCCTATGAAGACTGCATTCAACGCGACGAAAATGGCGATCGCGGCTTTCCTGATCCCCTATGTATTCTGCTTCAGTCCGGATATGCTGCTGATAGATACAAACGCGGTCAGTGTTATACTGCTCTACGTCACTTCGCTTGTCGGTATCATCGGTATTGCGGCTGCTCTTGAAGGCTTTTTGATCTTTAACATGGGGATAGTTGACAGGGTTCTTTTTGCAGCCGGCGGACTTATGATGATATCTCCGGGGACGGTCACGGATATAGCGGGGCTTGCGCTTATAGGAGCCGGAGTTGCTTTTCAGCTTGTAAAGCGCAGAAGAGCAGTTGGAGCAGTTTGAAAAAAATTTCTTGCATTCTTAAAAAAACCTGTGTATAATAGCTTTCGCTGTGACATTGATAGCGGTGAAGCGTGAGGTTGCCGCTTCCCCGGAAACAGTACACCGGGGCAGCGGGTTTTCCGTGGAGCGAATGTCAAGTTATAAAACTGGCGACAAGTCACTGTACGAAGGTCTATCAGCAGGATAGAAACACCGGAGTGGGGTCGGGAAAAGTATGACACACCCGGGAGCGTGTACAGTCACCGCTTGTCGTACTTCCATGTAAAGTGCGAAAAGGAGGCGACTTTTTTTATGGCAATGCAGGTAATGAGAATCACATTGAAGGCTTACGATCACCAGCTGATCGATGTTTCCGCAAAGAAAATCATCGAAACGGTGAAGAAGAGCGGTTCCGAGGTTTCCGGCCCGGTGCCCCTTCCGACACGCAAGGAAGTGGTCACCATCTTAAGGGCTGTTCATAAATATAAGGATTCCAGAGAGCAGTTTGAGCAGAGAACCCATAAGAGGCTTATCGACGTGATAGCTCCGACACAGAAGACGGTGGATCTGCTTTCCAGACTGGAAATGCCCGTCGGGGTCTATGTGGACATCAAGATGAAACAGAGGTAGTGATGTCCCCCTTAAGATAATGAAATGAAAGCGTTTTGCATTTCATTAAATATACAGAGTGTTGTATGAACACTGCAGCGGTCAACCGGCGGTGTTCCAATGCAGAAAGGAAAAGAAGATATGAAGAAAGCGATTCTGGCAACGAAGATCGGCATGACGCAGATCTTCAACGAGGACGGTGTCCTTACTCCCGTGACCGTACTGGAAGCGGGCCCCTGTGTGGTTACACAGATCAAGACGGAGGAAAATGACGGCTACAGCGCGATCCAGGTGGGCTTCGGTGAAGCAAAGGACAGGGTCGTGACCAAGGACAAGGGCGGAACGAAGAAGATAGCCCATCGTCATGGAAACAGCAAGGCACTTCAGGGCCATTTCAAAAAGGCCGGAGTGGAAGGAAAGAAATATTTAAGGGAATTCCGGTTTGATAATGTTTCGGATTATCAGATTGCACAGGAAATCAAAGCGGATATTTTCTCCGTCGGTGACAGTGTGGATGTGACTGCGATTTCCAAAGGAAAAGGTTTTCAGGGTACGATCAAGCGACTGGGTCAGCACAGAGGACCCATGAAGCACGGCTCAAAGTTTCACAGACATCAGGGTTCCAACGGCGCGTGCTCCTCTCCCAGCCGTGTTTACAAAGGCAAGGGAATGCCCGGCCACATGGGAAGCAAAAGAGTAACTGTGGAGAATCTGGAGGTTGTGCGCGTAGACGCCGACAAGAATCTTCTCCTTATAAAGGGCGCGGTTCCCGGACCGAAGAAAGCTCTTATTACGGTTAAGGAAAGTGTCTAAGGTTTTAGAAGGGAAAGGAGGAGCATTCAGTTATGGCAAGCGTATCGGTTTTTAATATGGAAGGCAGGGAAGTCGGCAAGCTCGACTTAAACGACGCAGTGTTCGGCGTTGAAGTGAACGAGAATCTGGTTCACCAGGCTGTGCTGCAGCATCTGGCCAACTCTCGTCAGGGCACACAGAAGGCGAAGACCCGTTCGGAGGTTTCCGGAGGCGGAAAAAAACCCTGGAGACAGAAGGGAACGGGACATGCCCGCCAGGGATCCACGAGATCACCCCAGTGGAAGGGCGGCGGAATGGTTTTCGCTCCGGTTCCCAGGGGCTATTCTTTCAAGATGAATAAAAAGGAAAAGCGCATGGCTTTAAAGAGCGCGCTTACCTCCCGGGTTCAGGATGAAAAGTTTTATGTGCTCGATGAGCTGAAGCTCGACGAGATTAAAACGAAAAAATTCAAGGCCATCCTCGATAACCTGAAGGTCGGAAAAGCCATAGTGATTCTGGACGGCCGGGATGAAAACGTGGTGTTAAGCGCCCGCAATATTGAAGGCGTTAAGACGGCCAGCGTAATGACCATCAACACCTACGACATCATGAAATACAGCACGGTGATTGCGACAAAATCCGCCGTGGCAAAGATCGAGGAGGTGTATGCGTAATGGCTGATATTAAATATTATGACGTCATCCTTAAACCGGTGGTTACCGAAAAGTCCATGAATATGATGGCGGATAAGAAATATACGTTTTATGTCCATCCTCAGGCAAACAAATCCCAGATCAAGGAAGCGGTTGAGAAGATGTTTGAGGGGACAAAGGTTAAAAAGGTCAACACAATGAACCTTTCCGGCAAGGATCGCCGCAGGGGAATGATAGTCGGAAAGACCGCGAAACGTAAAAAGGCCATCGTTTTTCTGACGGAGGAGAGTAAGGATATAGAGATCTTTACGGGATTATAAGAAGTCCTTACGAAATAACTTAAGTCTATTCATCAGATAAAGGAGCAGAACATGGGAATCAAAACATACAACCCATATACACCTTCAAGAAGGCATATGACGGGTTCGGATTTTTCGGAGGTCACTAAAAAGACACCGGAGAGAAGCCTGGTGGTTTCCAGGAAAAAGCATTCCGGAAGAAATAACCAGGGAAAGATCACCGTTCGCCACAGAGGCGGCGGAAGCAAGCTGAAGTACAGGATGGTGGATTTTAAGAGAAACGACAAGGACGGGATTCCCGCCACCGTACGAGGCATTGAATACGATCCCAACAGAACGGCGAACATCGCGCTTTTGTTCTATGCGGACGGAGAAAAACGTTACATACTTGCACCTGAAGGACTTACTGACGGCATGACGGTTATGAGCGGACCTGATGCGGAAATCCGCCCCGGAAACTGCCTGCCTCTCTCAAAGATTCCGGTAGGTTCCAGTATTCATAATATTGAGATGCTGCCCGGCAAGGGCGGACAGATGGTTCGCTCCGCTGGAGCAACGGCCCAGCTTATGGCCAAGGAAGGGAAATATGCCACGATTAAGCTCCCTTCCGGCGAGATGCGCATGGTTCCCATTGAGTGCAGGGCCACAATCGGCGTGCTTGGCAACATTGATCACAACCTTATTAATTACGGCAAGGCCGGAAGAATCCGTCACATGGGAATAAGGCCTCACGTCCGCGGCTCGGTTATGAATCCCAACGACCACCCGCACGGCGGCGGCGAGGGCAGATCTCCCGTCGGACGTCCTGGTCCCTCTACTCCCTGGGGCAAACCCGCACTGGGATATAAGACCAGAAAGAGAAAGAAGGCTTCCAACAAGCTGATTATCAGAAGAAGAAACGGTAAAGCCCTGAATGTATAAGGATGAGGAGGATATATGTCACGTTCGCTGAAAAAGGGACCTTTCGCAGATGAAAGTCTTTTAAAGAAAATCGATGCCATGAACGCAAGCGGAAAAAAGGAAGTGGTTCGCACCTGGTCACGTCGGTCCACTATCTTCCCTTCCTTTGTGGGACATACAATTGCGGTTCATGACGGCAGGAAACACGTTCCTGTTTACATTACGGAAGATATGGTAGGACATAAGCTCGGAGAATTTGTCGGCACGAGAACTTACAGGGGTCATGGCAATACCGAAAAGAAGTCCTCTTCCGGAGGCTCGTCTTCCGGCGGCGGAGCGTCAGCGGCGGCAGCTGCATCGGCAGCCGCAGCACCCGCGGCTGCTCCTGCGGCCACCACCAGCGAGGTTTCGGAAGGCTAAGACAGCACATAAGGAGGTTTTAGACCATGGCTAAAGGACACAGGTCGCAAATCAAAAGAGAGAGAAATGAAAAGAAGGATAAGAGGCCCAGAGCACATTTATCCTTCGCGAGAATTCCCGAACAGAAGGCATGCTTTGTACTGGATGCCGTTCGGGGAAAGGGACTCGCCGAAGCCCTGGGAATTCTTACCTATAATCCCAGATATGCATCATCCGTTATTAAGAAGCTTGTGGAGTCCGCCGCGGCCAACGCGGAGAACAACCTGGGCTTAAGTCGGGATAATCTTTATATCGCCGAGTGTTTTGTCGGAAGGGGGCCGATTATGAAGCGTATACAGCCCCGCGCACAGGGCCGTGCGTACAGGATCCAGAAAAGAATGTGCCACATTACGATCATACTCGACGAAAGATAAAGAAAGGAGAACATGAATGGGTCAGAAGGTTAATCCCCATGGACTGAGAGTCGGCATCATCAAGGATTGGGATTCCAAATGGTACGCCGAAAGCGATTTCGCCGACTATCTTGTGGAAGATTACAATATCAGAAAGTATTTGAAGAAAAAGCTTTATTCTGCCGGGATTTCCCGGATTGAGATCGAGCGCAGTGCTGGACGCGCAAAGGCTATTGTCTATACCTCCAAGCCCGGTATTGTTATCGGAAAGGGCGGCAAGGATATCGAGGATACCAAGAAGGAGCTGATGAAGCAGACCGGAAAGAACATCGATATCGAGATCAAACAGATCAAGCGCCCTGATATGGATGCCCAGCTTGTGGCTGAGAATATTGCCGGCCAGCTGGAGGGAAGAATTTCTTTCCGCCGTGCCATGAAGTCCTGCATGCAGCGTTCCCTTAAGAGCGGAGCCAAGGGAATCAAAGCTTCCTGCTCCGGCAGACTTGGCGGAGCGGACATTGCCCGCCGGGAATTCTATTCCGAGGGTACGATTCCTCTTCAGACGCTGCGTGCCGATATTGATTACGGCTTTGCTGAGGCGGATACCACATACGGAAAGGTTGGCGTAAAGGTCTGGATCTACAAGGGAGAGATTCTTCCCGAGAAAGCAAACGCGTCAGCTGTTGAGGAAGGGGGAGACTGATCATGTTAATGCCCAAAAGAGTAAAATACCGCAAGCAGATGCGCGGATCCATGAGAGGACGCGCGGGAAGCGGCAATACCATAACCTATGGTGAATACGGCATTGTGGCGTTGAGTCCTGCCTGGATCCGCTCCAATCAGATAGAGGCGGCCCGTGTTGCCATGACAAGATACGTCAAAAGAGGCGGTCAGGTGTGGATTAAGATTTTCCCTGACAAGCCCATTACGGCAAAGCCGGCTGAAACCCGTATGGGTTCGGGAAAAGGCGCCGTGGAATATTGGGCGGCAGTTGTAAAGCCCGGCCGTGTCATGTTTGAGATCGCCGGCGTTTCCGAGGAAACTGCAAAAGAGGCTCTCCGCCTTGCATCGCATAAGCTTCCCTGCAAGTGCAAGATCGTTTCCAAGGCTGAGCTTAACGCAGCAGTAGCTGCCAGAGAGGGCGGTGATGTGAAATGAAGTCAGATAAATACGTTTCCGATTTAAGATCGAAGTCCCAGGCGGAGCTTTCCGAAGAGCTTGTGGCAGCAAAGAAAGAGCTCTTTAACTTAAGATTCCAGAATGCTACCAACCAGCTGGACAACACCAGCAGGATCAAGGAAGTCAGAAGGAATATTGCCAGAATTCAGACAATCATTTCTGAGAACGCAGCGAAGGCTTAAGGGAAAGGAGCTTGGAAGTGGAAAGAAATTTAAGAAAAGTCAGGACCGGAAAGGTCATCAGCACAAAGATGGATAAGACAATCACCGTGGCAGTGGTGGATAATGTCAGACATCCGTTATACAAGAAGATCGTGAAAAAGACCTACAAGCTGCATGCGCATGACGAGAATAACGAATGCAACGTGGGAGATACCGTAAGGGTCATGGAGACAAGGCCGCTTTCCAAAACAAAGAGATGGAGACTTGTTAAGGTGCTCGAGAAGGCGAAATAATTTTGATGAAAAGGAGACTTTTGCAATGGTACAGCAGGAATCGAGATTAAGAGTCGCAGACAATACCGGTGCCAAGGAAATCCTCTGCATCAGAGTTCTCGGGGGCTCGACAAGAAGATATGCAGGTATCGGGGACATTATCGTTGCGACCGTAAAAGACGCGACGCCCGGAGGCGTTGTTAAAAAAGGAGATGTTGTCAGGGCCGTTGTTGTCCGTACCGTTCACAGTATTCGCCGTAAGGACGGGTCGTAT
>JAILBQ010000076.1 GCA_024680815.1 Lachnospiraceae bacterium
GATCGCAGCGCGGCGTCAAAACCCATTACCGGACACTCGCGATGCCGCGACAATTGCCGCGAGAACTCGCAGCGCTGCGCCAAAACCCATTCGCTACGCGCATTTGTTTTTTTGGTAAAATATATGTTTTGAGCGCTACGCTCATGAGTTTTGTCGCACCATAGGTCTTTTGTCAGTAACGCTTTTGAGTGCAAGCACTCAAGCGTTACTTCCAAAATCCCTGCGCTGCTCGTTATTTGCCCAGATAGCCCAGTTGGTAGAGCAGAGGACTGAAAATCCTCGTGTCGTTGGTTCAATTCCGACTCTGGGCACTGATGACTCCCTGGATAATGCCAGGGAGTTTTTTCAACTTAAAAAACGGATATAACGGACGATAAAGAGCAGGGATGGCCCGGCTTGAAAATTCTTTTGTAAAATGATACTCTATTATCAGAAGATGCCATAAGTTAAGTATGATACTTAACGGAAAGGAGCAACCATGGGGATGACGAATAAGCAGTTTCAGGGATTGCTGAGACTGACGATAGACAAAATAAAACGTGCTCTAAAGGAATCGCCGGATAATGAAGAGCTGAAAGAGCTTCTGGAGATTTATCAGGTGATGCTTGAGGACGGCGATTAAAATATATGAGTCGTACAAAAAAAATCACCGTCTGCGGAATGCTTCTGGCTCTGTGCGTTCTTGCCGGAGCGTTGAAGATCCCGATAAATTCATATGTGGAAATACGTTTTTCGTTCCTGTCCATCGCCATTGCGGGCTATCTTTTCGGCCCCCTCTATGGAGGGATAGTAGGAGCGCTGTCAGATATACTGGGATTTATCGTAAAACCCACAGGTGCGTTCTTTCCCGGCTTTACCATTGCTCAGGCTGTCACCGGAGTGCTTTACGGTCTGATTCTGCATCCGAAGAAACAGGGAAATGAACTGTTTCCTGCAGTTTCCTTTCCGAGGATTATCCTTGCCCAGCTTCTGGTAATGCTGACCGTCAGTATGTTTTTAAACACCATCAACCTTTCCATCCTGTACGGGGAGGGCTTTATTCCGATTTTTATATCCCGCCTTGCCCGGACAATTGTCATGTTTCCGATCAATCTGGTCCTTCTTTCAGCCGTATTAAAACCCGTCAGCATCACGGGAAGAAAAATTCTGCGGGAAGGCGCGCAATGAGTCTTTCGCGTCCCCGGGGCATTCATGTCGTCAACAGCTTTTTTGACGGCTATGAAAAGCATGAGGAGCTCTGCCGGATGCTGATGCGCGGCGCAGCAGAAGCAGGCTGTCACCTCGAAAGAGTAACGGGCGGGGAGCTGTGGTCTGAGCTTTTTAAAAGCGGCTACCGGCTTTCCGATATACGTCCGGAGATTGATTTTGTCCTCTTCTGGGACAAGGATGTTACCCTGGCCGGGGAGCTGGAGAGGCAGGGGCTTCCTGTGTTCAACTCTTCCGCTGCCATCCGGGTATGTGATAATAAAGCTGAAACCTTTCTTGCCCTGAAAGAAGCCGGAATCCCCATGCCTGAAACCATTATCGCTCCGAAACGCTTCCGGCCGGGAACGGATCTGGATGTTCATCTTCTGGACACAGCGGAGAAGGAACTGGGCTTTCCCATGATTGTAAAGGAGTGCTACGGCTCCTTCGGCGCACAGGTATATCTGGCGGGAAACCGGGAAGAGCTTAACAGTCTTGTAATACGTATCGGGAAGCGCCCCTGGCTTCTTCAGCGTTTTGTGCGAAGCTCCGAGGGAAGGGATGTCCGGGTGCAGATGGTGGGAGAGAGAGCTGCGGCGGCGATGCTGCGCAGCAACAAAAACGATTTTCGGGCGAATATAACGAACGGCGGAAAAATGGAAGCATTTGAAGTTCCCCCGGAATGGGAGAAGCTTTCCGCCCATGTCATGTCCCTGCTGGGCCTTGATTTTGCGGGCATCGATTATCTTTTCGGCGAGGATGGAGAGCCGCTGCTCTGCGAGGTCAATTCCAACGCCTATATTAAAAATCTTTTCGACTGTACCGGAATCGATGTATCTGTTGAGATCTTCCGGTATATTCTGGGCCGTATTTCAAAATGAAAGCTGCTGTTCTTTACCGTCGGGCGGATTTTGAAAAGAACGAAGCTTTTATCCGGCTTCTTCACCGCGCTTTTTTATCTCATGGAGCAGAATCCCGAACTTTCTTATATGAAGAGATTGCCGCCGGGGAGGGGAAGAGGGCTTTTTTGAGCTATTCTCCGGAGCTCGTCCTTAACCGGACCAGGGACGCCCGCCTAGGGGCATATCTCGAGGGAAAGGGGGTTCGTGTTTCCAATCCGTCAGCGGTTTCTTTTCCGGGCAATGACAAGTGGAAGGCCTTTTGCCTTGCGAAGAGACTGGGGCTGCCGGTGATGGAAACCTTTCGGCTTTTCCCGGAGAATATCGGGAATCCGGTAAAAAAGCCGCCGTTTCCCCTTGTTTTGAAATCCCGTTCAGGTCATGGCGGGACGGAGGTCTTTCTTATAAGGAACGAATCGGAGCTTAAGGAGCGCCTGGATGATCCGGAGCTTGCGGGAAGGAGATGGATTCTCCAGCGTCTTTCGGATACTCCGGGGAAAGATGTGCGTGTATATATTATCGGAGGAAAGATCGCCGCAGCAGTTTTAAGAACAAACAAAGAGGATTTCCGGAGCAATTTTTCCCTTGGAGGGCAGGTCAAATTATATACGCTCTCCGAAGATGAAAAAAGACTGGTGCGACGCCTGACGGACGTTGTAAACATTGATTTCTGCGGGATCGACTTCGTCTTCCATGAGGGCCGTCCCGTTTTTAACGAACTGGAGGACATGGCAGGCTCCCGCTCGCTTTATGCCTTAACCGACCGCGATATCGCCGGGGAGTACGTTTCTTACCTTTTATAAATTTTTCTCGTCTCTGTTCAAATTTTTATGGAAGTGCCGCAGGAGAATTGACAAGCCCGGATTTGCTGGATTATAGTTTGTTTTACAAGGCGAATTCCGCAGGGCAGCAGAGCCCGGGCGGAAAAATTCAGAAATGGAGGGAAAAACATGAAAAAGAAGATTCTGAGTGCACTTCTGAGCGTGGCAATGGTTGCATCGCTCCTGGCCGGATGTACCGGCGGCGCAGCTCCGGCTGCTCCCGCGGCGGACGCGGCTCCGGCGGCTGAGGCGACGGAGGCGGCTGCTCCCGCTGCTGCTGACGGAAAGATCAAGATCGGTGTTTCGATCTGGAGCTCCACCGACGTGCTCGGATCGAAGTGCAAAGAGATCATCGATGCTGCTGCTTCCGCTCTCGGAGTTGAGGTTCAGTACGTTGATCAGGGACACGTTTCAGAGCAGGTGACGGCATCCATCGACCAGCTTTGCGCTGCGGGCTGCCAGGGCATCATCATCTGCAATTCGGCGGATAGTGAGATGACCTCTGCCATCAAGACCTGTAACGACAACGGTGTATATCTTGCACAGTTCTTCCGCATTATCAACAAAGAAACCAATCCTGACATCTATGCGGCAGCGGAAAGCTCCCCTTATTATGTCGGTGCTGTTCACGAGAACGAGCCTGAGAACGGCGAGAAGCTTATAAACATCCTTCTTGACAAGGGCTACAGGAACGTTGGTCTTATCGGCTGGGAGCAGGGCGATGCCACATGGCTTGGCCGCTGGGAAGGCTACAAGGCCGGTGCTGACAAGTGGAATGCCGAGCATGCCGATGATCCGATTAAGCTTTCCGAGCCCCAGTACGCAGGAACCAGTGCTGAAGGCGGCACGAAGGCTGCTGAAGCTCTGATGGCTGCTGATCCTACCATCGATGCTCTTATCCCTGCCGGCGGCGGCGGAGAGCCCCTTCTTGGAACGATTGCCGCTATTGAGTCTGCAGGAAAGACCGGTCAGATCGGTGTTGTTTCCACTGACTTCCTGGATGACCTGGGCGAGCGTCTTGCGGACGGCTCCATGACAGGAGAATCCGGCGGACATTACTGCGATCCTCTGTTTGCTTTCATGATGGTATACAATGCCATCCGTGGAAATTATACAGGCTTTGAGGGCACCTTCAACGAGATCCTGTTCCCTTATCTCTATGTCTCTTCCGTTGATGACTATGCGGGATATGAGGAGTATTTCGTTGACCAGCTTCCTTACACCGAGGACGAGCTGAAGGAAATGGCTGATCTTGATATGAGCGCGCTGGCTGACAAGGCTGCTGTGCTTTCGATCGAGGACGCAAAGGCAAGAAGCGGAAAGTAATCTGAAATATGTATAGAGGGGGCCGGTGTCGCGGCGCGGCACCGACCCCTTTGCTATGAAAGGATTGTTGCCGCGGGCGACACGGAAAGGGCTTTATGAATTCGAATACAACGGCGCAAACCGATAAAAAACTGACCGGACAGACAAAAGGGTATTTGATCCTTGTGCTGCTGGTTATCGGCTCCTGGGCGATTTTCAAGATAGTAACTCCCGGGAACTTCGGATCCCCCGCCAATATGCTCAGCTATTTTCAGGCGAGCCTCCTGGCGGCGGTGGGCGCGATGGGCTTTTATTTCGTCATGGTCATGGGAATGTTTGACTTTTCCATCGGCGCCAATATCATGCTTTCGGCTATCGTGGGCTGTGTCTGCGCGTCCCGCTTCGGTCTGGGGTATTTCGGACTGATCGTGGGCTCGATACTCTGCGGGGCCACTGTGGGACTGTTAAACGGATTTTTCTATGTTAAGCTCAGAATCCCTTCGATGATTGTTACGACGGGGCTGGCGCTCATCTATGAATCCGTGGCGAACTTCTTTGCCGGCGGCTCCTCCCAGGTGCTGCCCACGGAACTTCGCGCTTTCGGCCAGATGCCGATGAACATCATTCTGGCGGCTGCCGCTTTTGTAGCCGCGTATTTTCTGCTGAACTATACGAAAATCGGGACGTATACCTATGCCATAGGCAGCAACGAGTTTGTGGCCAAAAACATGGGTATCAACGTCAATAAATATAAGGTGCTGGCATTTATCCTGAGCGGAGCCTTCCTCGGAACCATGGCGGTCTTAACCATCAGCTACTCCTCTTCGATGCTGGCCGTCACGGGCATGGCCTCCATGAGCCGGAACTTCGTGCCCACAATGGGCTGCTTTTTCGGCATGGCCTTTAAGAAATACGGAATGCCGCTGCAGTCCATAATTTTCGGCGAGTTTGTGATCAACATCATATTCTTCGGGTTTATTGCCCTGGGAGCGCCGACGGCTATCCAGGACGTGATCACGGGTCTTGCACTGCTTATTATCATAACCCTGACCACAAGGGTGGATAAAGGCGAAATCGTTAAGTAGAAGGAGAAAACATGAGCGACGTCAGGCTTCAGATAAAGAATGTCAGTAAAACCTTCGGTATAACAAAGGCCGTGCAGGATGTGTCCTTTGACGTGATGAAGGGTGAGGTTCACGCTCTGATAGGTGAAAACGGATCGGGTAAATCCACTCTGACAAACATGCTGACCGGCATATATACCATAGGCGGAGGCACCTTCATTCTGGACGGAAAAGAGGTGCGGCCGAAAAACCAGGTGGAGGCTAACAACGAGGGTATTTCCATTATAGTCCAGGAGCTGGGAACGCTTTCAGGGCTTACCGTGGCGGAAAATATTTTCCTTGGCCACGAGGATATGTTTGTTAAAGCAGGGGTCAAAAACACCAACGCCATGAACAGGAAGGCCACGGAGCTTCTGGAGCAGTACGGCTTCGGGCGCATCAAGGCCGCGGCTATGATAGATGACTATAATTTCGAGGACAGGAAGCTTATCGAAATAGTCAAGGCCACCTATTTTAATCCGAAGGTCGTTGTTATCGACGAAACCACCACGGCTCTGTCCCAGGAAGGCCGTGAGGTGTTGTATAAGCACATGAACCGCATTCGTTCCGAGGGAAATACCGTTATCTTTATTTCCCACGATCTGCCGGAGGTGCTTGCAAAATCCGATTCCATCACTGTTCTCAGAGACGGCGTCTATATCGATACAGTTAAGAGCGCGGAGGTCACCGAGGACGACCTTAAAAAGCTGATGGTGGGCCGTGAGGTCAGCGGTGCCTACTATCGGGCGGATTATGACGAAGAGGTCTCCGATGAGGTGGTTTTAAGCGTTAAGGGCGTGACGGTTCCGGGGCAGATAAAGGACGTGAGCTTTGAGCTCCATAAGGGCGAGATACTTGGGTTCGGAGGACTCTCGGAATCTGGAATGCACGAGGTTGGGAAAGCCATCTTCGGAGCGTCCTTTGACCGGCAGGGAGAGGTCAGGCTTGCTGACGGCACCGAAATTAACGACATTCCCACGGCGATTAAATCCAGTATCGCCTATACCAGCAAAAACCGTGACACGGAATCTGTTGTGATGAATCAGGGAATCGGCGACAATATCTGCCTGCCCTCCCTTGATTCCCTCTTAAATGGTTTTAAGCTTTTAACCAAAAAGAAAATGAGGGAATTTTCCAACAAATACGCCGAGGAGATGTCGGTCAAGATGGTAAATGTCGACCAGTTCGTCTCCGATCTTTCCGGCGGAAACAAACAGAAGGTGGTGCTTGCACGGTGGATCGGTCGGGATGCCGACATTCTGGTGCTGGACAGCCCCACCCGCGGTATCGACATAAAGGTCAAACAGGATATATACCAGCTCATGGACCGGATGAGGAAGAGCGGCAAGTCCATTATTATGATTTCCGAGGAGCTGATGGAGCTTATCGGTATGTGCGACCGCATAATCATAATGAAGGACGGGGAAATAAGCGGCGAGCTGTCCCGGAGCAGGGATATGGATGAAAACTCGCTTATAGCAAAGATGGTTTAAGGAGGTATCGATGGAAACGACGAAAGCGGTCTCAAAAGAGAAGGAAATGAAAATGCTTTCCGTGGTCTCGACACTGCGTGCGGTCCTCCCCATCGTGGGACTCGTTGTGGTGTTCATTCTGTTCAATGTATTGACGGCGGGCAGAATGATTCAGAATATGAAGCTGGTGCTTTCACAGGTCTATGTGACGCTGATTGCGGCCATGGGCGTTTTCTTCATCATGACCATGGGCGGCCTGGATTTTTCCCAGGGGTCAATTATGGGCATGGCCTCCATCGTGATCTGCGCCGTGTCAAAAACGAGCATTCCTCTGGGGATAATTATGGGAATCCTTACGGGGGCGGCAATCGGAACGATCAACGGCTTCTTCCATGTTAAAATGAAGATCAAGTCCTTTATCGTTACGATCTGCACGATGTTCCTTTTCAGGGGCCTTATAAAGTACCTTGCCTCAGATGCGCCGGTGGGAGGCTCCGCCCTGCTTATGAACTATGACACGACGGCCTTTAAGCTGATCATAACGGTTATTGTCCTGCTTATCGGCTTTATAGCCTTTAACTACACCAAGTTCGGGATCTATTTAAAGGCAATTGGCGCCGGGGAAATGGCGGCGAAATTCGCGGGAATAAGAACCGGAAAGATGAAGTTTTTAATCTATGTCCTGTCCGGGGCCATAACAGGCTTTGCGGCTTTTATCAACGTTATCAAGGTGGGTTCCGCCACAACCAACAGCGGAAACCAGCTGGAGACCCAGATCCTCATAGCCCTGGTGCTGGGCGGCATGCCGATTTCCGGCGGCGCGAAGGTGCGGTTTATGAATATCGTTGTGGGCTCCCTTTTATACATTGTCTTAAGCTCGGGACTTACAATGATGGGGCTGGACACCCAGACGATGCAGCTTATCCAGGGGGTGGTTTTCCTGGTCTTCGTGGCTGTCTTTGCCGACAGAGAGTCGCTTCAGGTCATCAAGTAGGCCTTTGCCCCGGTGATGGAATTTGACATCGAGGAAAATTTAAAACAGCTCCCGAAACGACCGGGGGTTTACATAATGCACGCGGAAAATGATGAGATCATCTATGTCGGAAAGGCGGTGAATCTCTTCAACCGCGTGCATTCTTATTTCCGCGCCACGAAAAAGAGCGCGAAAATTGAACGCATGGTGGAGAAAATCAGTTATTTTGAAACCATAGTGACGGATTCCGAGCTGGAAGCCCTGATTCTGGAATGCAATCTCATCAAAACCCACCGCCCTCCCTACAACACCCTTTTAAAAGATGACAAAAGCTATCCTTATATCAAGGTTACCGTGGGGGAAGAATATCCGAGGATTATTTTTACAAGAAAGCCCCACGGGGACACCGGCGCGTTTAAAACCGGGCGGTCGGAAAAGACGAAGGCACAGTATTTCGGGCCCTATACCAGCGCGGGGAGCGTCCGGGAAACTATTGAGCTTATCAACAGGATATTTAAACTCAGGACCTGCAACCGGGTGCTCCCGAAAGACATCGGAAAGGAGCGGCCCTGTCTTAATTACCAGATAAACCAGTGCTCCGGCCCCTGCAGGGAGGGTGCGGTATCCCGGGAAAGCTACCTGGAAAACGTGCGGGGCGCCCTCGAATTTCTGGAGGGAAACTACCGGCCGATTCTTGACCGCCTGAAGGGGGAAATGGAGAAGGCCGCAGAGGAGCTGCGCTTTGAGGACGCGGCCGGGATCCGGGATTTAATCGGGGCGGTGAGCGAAGTGGCGCAGAAACAGAAGATCACCAGCTCCGACGGCGAGGACCGGGATGTAATCGGGCTGGCGCGAAACGAAAAAGACGCAGTGGTCGCGGTTTTCTTTGTGCGGGACGGGCGGATTATCGGCCGGGATCATTTCGACATGACCGAGACCGAGGGAGTGAGCGACGCCGAAATCCTCGGCAGCTTTGTGCGGCAGTTTTATACCGGCACCCCCTTTATCCCGCCCCAGATTATTCTGGAGGAGGAGATAGAAGAGATTCCGGTTATCGAGGAGGCGCTTAAAATAAGGCGCGGCGGGAAGGTCACGATACTGACTCCCAAACGCGGGTTTAAGGAAAAGCTGGCCCGGCTTGCGAAAAAGAACGCGGAGCTCATCTTAAACACAGACAGAGAACGAAAGGATCGGGAGAGGAAGCGCACCCAGGAGGCCGCGGCAAAGCTGGCGGAGCTCCTCGGAATTGAAAAGGCGGAACGGATCGAATCCTACGATATATCCAACATCAGCGGCTTTCTGTCGGTAGGATCCATGGTCGTGTTTGAAAACGGGAGAGGACGAACCTCGGATTACAGGAAATTCCGGATAAAGACCGTGGAAGGGCCGGACGACTACGCCAGTATGGACGAAGTTCTTACAAGGCGCTTCAAACGGCTTCTGGAGGCAGAGGAGGCAGGGAACGATTCATTCACGAGGTATCCCGATCTCATCCTCATGGACGGGGGAAAGGGACAGGTAAACGTGGCTTTGAAAGTATTGGAAAAGCTGGGCCTCGATCTTCCCGTGGCGGGGATGGTAAAAGACGACTGCCACCGCACGAGAGGACTGTATTTTAATAATGAAGAACTGCCGATTGACACCCATTCGGAGCTCTTTAAGCTCGTGACGAGGATTCAGGATGAAACCCACCGCTTTGCCATCACCTATCACCGGTCGCTCAGGGACAGCGCCCAGGTGCACTCAATCCTTAACGATATCGAGGGAATTGGGGATAAGAGGCGCAAGGCCCTCTTAATGGCCTTCGGTTCTCTGGAGGCCATTGCGGAGGCTTCAAAAGAGGAGCTGGAGGCCGTCCCCGGAATGAACGCGAAGGCCGCGGAGGCGGTGAGGGCCTTTTTTGACAGGAGGAAGAGGAATACATATAATAATTAATAAGGAGGATGAGCCTATGGCATTTGTTGCGCTGGAAGAACTCATAGGGAAAATGTCCCTGTCAAATCTGACACCTGAAGTGGATATTACAAGCAGGAAAATCATTATTCAGGATATTAACCGGCCCGCCCTGCAGCTGGCAGGTTTTTTTGAGCATTTTGATACCTCAAGGGTGGAAATAATCGGCTTTGTGGAATATTCCTATATGGAGCAGCTCGACGAGGAGCGGAAGCGCTATATCTACGACGAGTTGCTTAAAACCGGTATCCCCTGCGTGATATTCTGTCGCGATCTGGATCCGGATCCGCTCTTTCTGGAATACGCGCTGAAATACGGGGTGCCTGTTTTAAAGACCGTGCGCGCCACCTCCGATTTTGAAGCGGAGATAATCCGGTTTTTGAGCTGGAAGCTGGCTCCCTGCATCTCAATCCACGGAGTGCTGGTGGACGTTTACGGCGAGGGCGTGCTTATTACGGGCGAGAGCGGTATCGGAAAAAGCGAGGCCGCCCTGGAGCTGGTTAAGAGAGGGCACCGTCTCATCACCGATGATGTGGTGGAAATACGCAAGGTTTCCGACGAGCAGCTTGTGGGCTCCGCACCGGATATCACAAAGCATTTTATAGAGCTCCGCGGCATCGGCATCGTGGATATCATGTCCCTCTTCGGCGCTTCCAGCGTGGAGGATGAGCACAATATAGACATGGTGATTCAGCTGGAGGACTGGGACAAGGATAAGGATTATGACAGACTCGGGCTGGAGGAGGAGTATACGGAGTATCTCGGAAACAAGATAGTCTGTCACAATATTCCCATCCGCCCCGGCCGGAACCTCGCCGTCATCTGCGAGACGGCGGCGGTTAATTACCGTCAGAAGAAGATGGGCTATAACGCGGCCAGGGAGCTGTATAAAAGGGTACAGGAAAATCTGGCGAAAAAGAAGAACGAAACATAAGGAGGACGCGCCGTGAAAAAGGCTTTCGGAATTGATGTGGGCGGCACAAGCGTTAAAATGGGGCTTTTCGGGGAGGACGGAACCCTTCTGGAAAAATGGTCGATTCCCACAAGGGTGGAAAATAACGGTGTGAATATAATCCCGGACATCGCCGCATCAGTTAAGGAAAAAATGGCGGAGACGGGTCTTAGCCGGGAAGAGGTTGCCGGAGTCGGGATCGGGGTTCCCGGGCCGGTGGATGACTCCGGGGTCACCCACAGAGCGGTGAATCTCCACTGGGAAAAGGAATTTAATGTCGCGAAAGAGCTTTCGGATCTTCTTGACGGGATGCTTGTTCGGGCAGGGAATGACGCCAATGTGGCGGGCCTCGGGGAAGCCTGGGCCGGCGCCGGGCGGGGCTACAGACATATCATGCTGCTTACTCTGGGAACCGGCATCGGCGGCGCCATAATCGTGGACGAAAAGATTTATACCGGAATAACCGGCAGTGCCGGCGAGATCGGACACACCTTCATAAGTGACGATACAAAAGAAATATGCAACTGCGGAAACAGCGGCTGTCTTGAGCAGTACGGCTCGGCCACCGGTGTGGTCAGGATGCTGAGGGAGGAGCTCGCTTCCTCCGACGAGCCCTGCCTTATGCGCGGAACAAAGCTGACCGCAAAGGATTTCTGGGAGGCGGTGAAAAAGGGAGATGCGCTCTGCATCCGCGTGGCCGAAAAATTCGGGCGCTATATGGGCCGGGCTCTTTCAGTGGCGGCGGGGATACTCAATCCCGAGCTCTTTATTATCGGCGGAGGGATGTCCATGTCGGGGGACGTGGTACTTGATTATATAAAAAAGGAATTTGAAAAGCATATTTTCCATGCCTGCCGGAATGTGAAATTTGTCCGGGCCGAGCTGGGCAATGACGGCGGAATCTACGGTTGCGCCAGACTGGTACTCGGTAATGAGTGAATTCTTTCTCGAATATGTGCGTGAGCTTATTCCGGAGTCGGATATTAAGCTTTATGAGCCGATGAGCGCTCACATTACCTTCAGGGTGGGCGGAGTGGCTGACATATTTATCACCCCCTCTTCAAAAAAAGAGCTCTGCACACTTATAAAATATCTGAACCTCGTGGAGCGGGACTATTTCGTTCTGGGACAGGGCAGCAACCTTCTGGTGGGGGATCACGGCTATCGGGGAGTGATCGTCCATATCGGAAAGAAGTTTTCCGATATCAGGGTTGAGGAAAACAGGATACGCGCCGGTGCCGGAGCTCTGCTTTCAAAGATTGCCGCCGAGGCTGCGGAGCATTCCCTGACGGGTTTTGAATTTGCCGCGGGGATTCCCGGGACGGCAGGAGGGGCCATTGTAATGAATGCCGGAGCCTACGGCAGGGAGATGTCGGATATAGTGGAGTCGGTGGAGACGGTGACCACGGACGGGGAATACCTTGTTCTGAAGGCGTCCGAACTGGGCTTCGGATACCGGAAAAGCATAATCCGGGACGAAAAGCTTCTGGTGACGGAGGTGACCTTCCGGCTGGAGGAAGGAGATAAAGCTTCAATAAGGAAACGGATGGAGGAGCTTCAGAATAAGCGCATGGAAAAGCAGCCTCTTAAGTTCCCCAGCGCGGGCAGCACCTTTAAGAGGCCGGACGGGTATTTTGCCGGAAAGCTTATTATGGACGCGGGCCTTTCCGGATATCGCATCGGCGGAGCCGCGGTGTCGGAGAAGCACTGCGGTTTCATAATAAACATCGGAAACGCCAGCGCGGCGGATATTTTGGACGTGATCGGCGATGTGCAGGATAAGGTTCTGGAGAGGTTTAACGTGGCGCTGGAGCCCGAAATCTGCATCATAGGAGATTTCTGATGAAGTTTGTCATCGTTACCGGCATGAGCGGCGCCGGAAAGAGTACAACCTTAAAGATGCTGGAGGATATCGGATATTTCTGCGTCGATAATCTGCCGATCCCCTTAATCGAAAAATTCGCTGAACTTTCTCTTTCCCCCGGGAGCGAGGCCAGTAAAATAGCCATCGGAATAGATGTGCGTACCGGGCTTAAAGCCGCGGGAGAGACGCTTGATGCCCTCAGGGAAAAGGGGCTGGAATTTGATATTCTCTTTCTGGAGGCGGAAAACGAGGTTCTCGTGAAACGCTTCAAGGAGACGAGGCGCGCCCACCCTCTTTCCGGGGAAGGGCGTCCCATAGACGGGATCTTAAAGGAGCGTGAGCTTTTAGAGACCTTAAAGAAAAACGCGACCTATATTATCGATACCTCCCACCTTTTAACCAGGGAGCTCAAGGAAAAGATCGGCGACATTTTTTCAGGGAACCGGCTCTACGCCAATCTCTATATTACCGTACTTTCCTTCGGGTTTAAATACGGCATTCCGGGAGATGCCGACCTGGTCTTCGATGTGCGCTTTCTCCCCAATCCCTATTATATTGAAGAGCTTAAAAACAAGACCGGAAACGATCCCGAGGTACAGAACTTTGTCATGGGCTTTCCGGAGGCGGAGGAGTTTCTTTCCCGCCTGGAGGATATGCTCCTCTTTTTAATCCCCAACTATATAAAGGAGGGAAAAAACCAGCTGATCGTCGCGGTGGGCTGTACCGGCGGGAGGCACAGGAGCGTGACACTGGCGAACAGGCTCTATGAGAGACTGGTCCGTCACGGTCAGTACGGGTTTCGTATTGAGCACCGGGATATGGACAAGGATCCGATCCGGTCGGGGAACACCTGATGTCCTTTTCGGCTCAGGTAAAGCAGGAAATATCGGACAACCTTCCGGTTGCCAGGCATTGCCGGATCGCTTTTCTGTCAGGTCTTTTCCTTGCGTGCGACTTTTTCGTTCAGAACGACGGTACAGTCGGGGGCGAAAAGATAATTTTCCGCACGGAAAACCTTAGTGCAATGAGAATTTGCTTTACATTATTGCAAAAAACCTTTAATATAAAGGACGGTCTCTCCGAAAAATCTCTTGAAATCAGCGGGAGTGAAGCGGAGAAAGTCGCAGGAGCCCTTAAATTAAAGGAAACGCCTGAGGGAGTCAATACGCTCCTTATAGAACGGGAATGCTGCAAGCGTTCGTTTCTTCAGGCGGTTTTCCTGTCTGCCGGGTCCTTAACCGATCCGGCACGGTCGTACCACCTGGAGATAGTCTGCAAGACAGAGCTTGCGGCAGAAGCTCTCCGGGAAATCGGTGACGCCTTCGGGATTCATGCCCGCGTTATCAGGCGGAAAAAGGCCTGGGTCTTTTATATCAAGGAGGGCGATGAAATCGTGAATCTCCTTGGAGTCCTGGGCGCGCATAAGTCGCTGATGGCGATGGAAAACACCCGTATTCTTCATGATATGCGGGGAAACGTCAACCGCAGGGTCAACTGTGAAACGGCTAATATTGCCAAGACCGTGGATGCGGCGGTTCGGCAGTCCGCCGACATTGAACTCATTATCCGCGCAGGCGAGTTTCAGAATCTGAGCCCGCCGCTGAAGGAAGCGGCAGAGCTTCGTCTGTCCCATAAGGATGCGACACTGACGGAGCTGGGAAAGCTTTTGGAGCCTCCGGTGGGTAAATCGGGAATGAATCACAGGTTCCGGAAACTGTCGGGTATCGCCGAAAAGCTTCGGCAGTCGGGCGCGTCTTGCCCGGAGTAAAGCTTTTTTGTATCAAAAAGCAGGAGGAGATATTATGAAAAAAAGGACTGTTACGGTCGCCCTTGACGATTCCAAAGGCGCCCGTCCCATTGCGATGCTTGTTCAGGTCGCGAGTCAGTATGACGCGTCGATTTATATCGACTGTGATTCCCGTCATGTTAATGCGAAGAGCATTATGGGAATGATGACCCTGGCGTTAAAGAACGGCGATGACGTGAACGTTGTCACGGACGGCACGGATGAGGATGCGGCGGCCGAAAGTATTGAGGAATACCTGACCGGCCAGAGAGCCGTGGGTTGAATATGTGTTGAGGCTCAGGGCAGGAGAAATCCTGCCCGCCTTTTATCTTTGGCGATTCTGCCGGGGAGAAGCCATGCCGAAAAAGATGCTCTTTATTTACAATCCCCACGCGGGAAAGGCGCAGATACGCTCAAACCTTCTTGACATAATCGACACCTTTACGGTATCGGGCTATGAGGTGACGGCCTATCCGACCCAGGGTGAAGGGGACGCGGCAAGGGCGGTTCTGGAGCGCGCGGGAGATTTCGAGCTTGTGGTCTGCTCCGGCGGAGACGGAACCCTGGATGAGGTGGTGTCCGGAATGATGCAGAGGGAGGAGAGAATTCCCATCGGCTATGTTCCGGCCGGCAGCACCAACGATTTCGCCTCCTCCCTCCGGATTCCCTCAAACATGAAAAAGGCGGCGGATATTGTGGTAAACGGCACCGTCAGAGCCTTCGACATAGGGAGCTTTAACGGCCGGACCTTTGTATATGTGGCAGCTTTCGGAATGCCCGCGGAGGTTTCCTACGAAACCACGCAGGATATGAAAAATCTGCTGGGACACGCGGCCTATATTCTGGAGGGGGCGATACACATTGCCGATATTGAGCCCTACAGGATACAGGTGGAGTATGATGACGGTAAAATCGACGAACCCCTGATTTTCGGTATGATCAGCAATTCTCTTTCGGTGGGCGGAATAAAGTTCTTCAGGCATCGGGAGGTGTTCCTGGATGACGGTCTTTTTGAGGTGATTCTTGTCAGGGCTCCCCGGACCCTCGCTGATCTCCACGCCATTTCAATGGCCATGAGTCAGGGCGGAGATCACGAAAACGTCTTTATCTTCAAGGCCTCATGGTTGAAAATATCTTCAAAGGAGCCGGTTCCCTGGACTCTTGACGGAGAAAAGGGCGGGGTCTTAAAGAATGTGGAATTAAGCAATCTCCGCAGGGGGCTTAAAATGATCGTCCCGAGGGACGAAGTCCTTCCGGTAAGGTAAAACGCTTGTATGCGCACTGCAAGTGTGGTATTATGATTCAGCACCTGTAAATCAAGTTATATAAGAAAGGAAGTAACACTATGCCGTTAGTAACAACTACCGAAATGTTCAAAAAGGCTTATGACGGGGGCTACGCCATCGGCGCGTTCAACGTCAACAACATGGAGATCGTGCAGGGTATCACGGAAGCAGCGGACGAATTAAAGTCTCCCGTTATCCTTCAGGCTTCGGCGGGCGCCAGGAAATATGCCCAGGCGATCTACTTAAAGAAGCTGGTGGAAGCGGCTGTGGAAGCGACAAGCATCCCCATTGCCATGCATCTGGATCACGGTGCTGACTTTGAGATCTGTAAGGACTGCATCGACAACGGCTTTACTTCCGTGATGATAGACGCCTCCTCAAAGCCCTTTGAGGAAAATATCGAGATTTCCAAGAGGGTTGCAGACTATGCCCATGACAAGGGCTGCGTTGTGGAGGCAGAGCTCGGAACCTTGGCCGGAATTGAGGACGCGGTCAGTGTTGCAGACGACAAGGCGATGTTCACCGACCCGGATCAGGTTGAGGAATTTGTGAAAAAGACAGGCGTGGATTCCTTGGCCATCGCCATCGGAACCAGCCACGGAGCATATAAATTTAAGCCCGGCACGGATCCGAAGCTTCGCCTGGATATCCTGCAGGAGGTCAGCAGACGCCTTCCCGGCTTCCCCATCGTGCTCCACGGTTCCTCTTCGGTTCCGGAGAAATATGTGAAGATCATCAACGAGCACGGCGGCGCCCTTTCCGATGCCATCGGAATTCCCGAGGAGCAGCTTCGGGAAGCGGCAAAGGGAGCGGTCTGCAAGATCAATATCGACTCCGACCTTCGCCTCGGAATGACGGCTGGTATAAGAGAGCATATGCAGGCCCACCCCGATCACTTTGATCCGAGACAGTATATTGCGGACGGCAGAGTGTATGTAAAGGAAATAGTCCACGATAAGATCATCAATGTTCTCGGCAGTGAGAATAAGGCATAAAAAAATATGAATTCAGAAAGAGAGGCACCCGTGTTATCGCGGGTGCTCTTCTTTTTAAATAAGGATCCGCTCGCTATCCCCTGGCTTAAGGAGCTTGTTGAGGAGCTTAAGGAAGAGGGGATAAAGGCTGACTTTTCCCCCGGTAAAGAAGCGGACGGGGCGAGCTGCTTTGTTATCACGGACTCCGATGCCGGTGCGGATTTTGCCCGCTCCCATGAAGCGGGGTTTATGGCCATGGCCTCCGCGGACGAAGGGTGGCTCTTTCAGGGAGCGGAATGCGTTTTTGAGGATTTTTCCGAAATCAACGCGGATTTTGTGATAAAAATGTTTGAGCGTTTTCATGAAATCCCGTGGACTATTCTTAAAACGGAACGTACGGTTTTACGGGAAATGACCCTTGATGATCTGGATGACCTTTACCGTTTGTATGAAGAGGAAGGTGTCCGGGACTATATCGGGAGCCTTTCTGAGAACAGGGAAGAGGAGCGCTCCTTTGAAGAAGCCTATATCAAAACCATGTATCGTTTTTTCGGCTACGGAATCTGGCTTGTTGCGGACCGGATAACCGGAGAGATTATCGGGCGGGCAGGATTGACCCGCCGTGACGGCTATGAGGATCTGGAAATCGGCTATCTTCTTTCCGAACGTTTCCGGCACCGGGGCATCGCGAGAGAGGTTGTGGCCGCCGTTATAGAATATGCCGGACGGGTTCTGGGACAGGAAAGGCTCAACGCTTTTGTGGATGAAAGGAACCTGCCCTCCTGTCATCTGGTGGAGGCGCTGGGTTTTGAGGTGGTCGGGAAGGCGCTGATAGAGGGGAGGGAGCTCATTTGGTATCGGTTGAATGCGGCACGTTTCGGGGGTTCTTCGTAAATATAAAAGCGGAAACGTTGACATTACGGGGAAGATGTAATATATTTTGAGTATTGAAATATTTTTTTTTAATACTTTTTGGGTTTATTTTTAGGAGGGAGAAAAATGGCAATCGAAAAGAGAGCGGTCGCTCCGTCAGCGGAAGCGCCTGCCGAAAAGGCCAAGGAGGCAGAAAAAGTGGAAGTTAAGACGGAAGTTAAGCCTGCGGAACCCGTAAAGGCAGAGGCTCCTAAGACCGAGGAGAAGGCTGCGGAGGCGAAAAAGACTGTGACAAAGAAAGCGACTGCCGCAAAGAAGACGGTGGCGAAGAAGGCTGCCGCCGCAAAGAAGACCGTAGCGAAGAAAACGGCTGCTGCTAAGAAGACCGTAGCGAAGAAAGCAACTGCCGCGAAGAAGGCGGTGGAAAAGAAGGTGGCGGAAGACAAAAAGGCTGTCGCCGCTAAAAAGGCCGAAGTGAAGAAAACGACTGCTGCGAAGAAGACCGCAGTGAAGAAGACGGCTGCCGCGAAGAAAGCCGCGGTGAAGAAGACAGTTGCGAAGGCGAAGAAGACAGTTAAGGCTACTGCGGCAAAGGCGACCGGAAAGAACAATATCTTTATCCAGTTTGAGGGTCGTGAAGTCAGCCGTAAGGATATAGAGAAGACCTTTAAGGACGTCTGGACAAAGGAGCTTGGAAAGAAAGCCACCGAGCTTAAGGATGTGACGTTCTATGTCAAGACCGAAGAATCCGCGGTTTATTATGTTGCAAACGGCGGAGATGTGACGGGAAGATTTGACATCTGAGAATAAAAATACGGGACCGCTGAATGCCCGGAAAAGGGCATTCCGGCGGTCTTTTGATGTCCGGGAATTTTTCCGGAACAAAATTAATTTTTTGAGCATTCCCGTGATTGCTTATACACTCTATATGCTGACGGCCATGCTCATTCATACCTTTGCGGATGCCGACATTCCCAACGAATACCGTGAGGCGGCCAATGTCCTTCTGACAAAGGCGTTTCTTGACGGCGAAAATCCTTATGTGCTTTCGGCGCTTACGGGAGATACGCCGTGTTTTATTTATCTCTACGGACCGCTGTATTCCGTGGTCACCGCGGTACTGTCTTTCGTTGTCCCCGTTAATCTTATTCTTCTGCACTATCTGGTAACCTTTGTGTGCATGCTCGTTTCCGCCTGGGCGGGGACGGTGACAGTGCATCGTTTTACAAAAAGCGCAGCGGCTCCGGCGGCGGCCTTCCTGTTTCTTCTGGTGTGCCACTGGCGTTACGGTTTCGTGAACGCGGTGCCGGACAGCATGGGGGTAATGTTTCTCATGCTGACTCTTCTTGTGCTCTCATCGGAGAGCTTCCGCTATAAGCCCTTTGTTTCGGCGCTTCTTACCGCCGCTGCCTTTTTTGCGAAGCAGTATTTTCTGCTTATCGCGGGCACTGTCTTTATATACTTCCTGATTTATGAACGGAAGAACGCTTTCCGTTACGCCAGGGACGGGATTATAATCGCTCTGGTGCTGGCCCTGATCATATCCCTTACAAACCCGCTGTTCTGGACATATACGCTCTATCTTGCCAAAGGCCCGGGGGACGGGGTCGGCAGCAAGGTCATGAACGAGGGGGCAAAGATTTCCTCCAACGTATACAATTTCCGGCAGATCATGTCGCTGGGGGGACTTCTTCTGCCGCTCTTTATTGCGGAAACGGCCGGCGTAATTGTTTCTTTTATAAGGAAGAAACTGAACCGGACGGACATATTGCTCTTAATTCATCTGGCCGTATCCGGCCTCTGCCTCGTACTGTACCTCGGGAAAAACGGAGGGGCCTGGCTTTCCTACTATCTTGAGCTTTTTGCGCCGGCTCTTGTGCTTTCTTCCCTGATCATGCTGGAAAAATTCGCTCCGGGGGGAGAGCTTGAGGTGCGCGGCAGATACGTGTTTCTGTATGTTCTGTTCTATATTTTCTTTCTCAGCTTCACCTGCTTTCGTATCGAGCAGCGCCTGCCGAAGACCCCGGAAACGGCGGAAAACTACGCCGACTGGGCGGAGGCGGAGAATATAATAAAGGAGCACAGCGAGGGAGAAACCTATCTCTATCCCCATCTGGCCTATTTCGGAATTGAAGAGGGGCAGTACGTTTATAATTCCGGCCAGCCCTTCGTGGTCAGCGAAAAATTCT
>JAILBQ010000097.1 GCA_024680815.1 Lachnospiraceae bacterium
AGGGTATCAAACTGGAGATAACGCATATTTACGTATAGCTCGGTCATACTGTTCGAGATCGGTGTTCCTGTTGCAAAGGTTATCCCCCTGCCGCCGGTGATCTCATCGATATACTGGCATTTAGCGAACATATCCGCGCTCTTTTGTGCCTCATTCTGGGCTATCCCTGCCACATTCCTCATTTTCGTATATAGGAAAGCGTTCTTGTAAAAATGCGATTCATCCACATATAATGCATCCACCCCAAGCTGTTCGAAGGTCACCACGTTATCCTTTTTTGAGCTATCATGCAAACGCTCCAGCCTGCCCTTAAGCTGCTTCTTATGCTTCTCCATCTCTTTGATGGTATAACGCTCTCCTCTGGAGGATTTCAGCAGCGCGATCTCTGCCTCGATGTCGTTAAGCTGGTTCTCCACTATAGCTATCTGCCTTTCCATAGAAAGCGGTATCTTCTCAAACTGGCTGTGCCCTATGATCACCGCGTCATATTCTCCTGTAGAGATACGCCCGCAGAACTTCTTCCTGTTTGCCGGTTCAAAGTCCTTTTTCGTTGCCGCAAGAATGTTCGCTCCCGGATAAAGCCTTAAAAACTCCGCTGCCCACTGCTCAGTTAAGTGGTTTGGCACCACAAAGAGGCTCTTCCGGCAAAGTCCTAAGCGCTTGCTTTCCATAGCCGCGGCAGCCATCTCATAGGTTTTCCCGGCTCCCACACAGTGGGCCAACAGGGTATTATCGCCGTACAGTACATAAGCTATGGCATTTTTCTGATGCGGTTTTAATTCAATATCCGGCGACATTCCGGGAAAGGTCAGGTGTGATCCGTCATACTCACGGGGTCTTGTGGAATTAAAGAGAACATTGTACTTCTCCACCAGCGCCTGCCGCCTGTCCGGATCCTTATATATCCAGTCCTTAAACGCCTGTTTGATCGCCTCCTGCTTCTGTCCTGCGAGCATCGTTTCCTTTTTATTCAGGACACGGATCTCCTTACCGTCCTCATAGACCGTATCATATATCCTCGTATCTTTCAGGTTCAGAGAATCTTCAAGGATCTTATAAGCATTTGCTCTTGTGGTTCCATAGGTAACGGTGGCAAGCGTATTTCCATAGTCCGCATTCTTCCCCTTCACATTCCAAAGCCCGGTCACATTTGCAAACTGTATCCCGACTACATTCCGATCAAAAAGATAATCCGGTGTCTGGAATACTACCCTCATGAAATCTTCGATGTACTGCGGGTCCACCCACGTTGCTCCGAGCCGTATCTCTATCTCCGATGCTTCCAGTTCCTTTGGCTGTACCTGCATGAGAGATCGGACATTTATCTCATATTCCGGATGGGTTTCGGCATAATCCATTGCGGTCTTCAGTTTTTCCCTGACATTTCCCGAGAGGTATTCATCCGCAGTTTCCCACTTATCCGTCAAAGGGTTCCTGAAGATAATACCCCGAAGCTCCTTTATGACCTCATCCTCTGTTTTCTGCGATAGCTGCGCCATAAAGGACAGATCTACCCTTGCCTTTTCCGACAAACACACCGCAAGAGCTTCACTGGCGGTATCTACCCTTGTAACGACCTCTGCCTTTTTGATCGTTCGCTTGCTGAACATATCGGCTTTCCCGATATATCTGCCGTCATCGTCGAAACACTCCAGGGAACACAACAGACAGTAGCCGGAGTCCTGACCCATAGCCCGTTTGTTAGTCCGGGAGCTTATGAGTCCGTACTTTTTTGTAAATGCGTCATATTTGCTGTTAAGTTCCGATTGCACCTGCCTTATCGTTTCATCCGGATAGTCCTCCATCTGGATGTTTATCAGCTGCTGCGTAAGTTCGCGCACCTCGATCATTCCCCTGATACGGGCTTCCACACTCTCCGTGTCATTGATACGCTTCATTACCGAATTTTCACGAAAATAGACCTTATCATCCTCGATACAGTAGCTGTAGTTCCGGACATTCGGATCGGCAGGGATCGTCTCTATCTCTTCCTCCGACTCCTCCGCCTCGATCTCCGCTTCTTCATATACCGTATTTATGCCAAGCAAAGCGAGATCCAATAAGCTCTGTAAAGGTACATCCTTGTTTTCCTTACAGGTAAGCTCCTGTCCATAAGGACTTGTTACCATTTCAAGGTTTCCCGCGACCATTGAAGGATTGAATCTGTAATAATCGTTAAATGTTCTGCCCTCCATATCCGTGGATACATGCAGCCATTCCTCGTTTACATCCATGATTCGGTCACGTTTTTTCAGGAAAATGATATCCGTTGTAGCCTCTGTTCCGGCATTTGCTTTAAAAGCGGTATTCGGAAGCCTGACCGCACCAAGAAATTCTGCCCGCTGGGATATATATTTCCTAACAGTCTCATCCTTCTTATCAAGTGTCCACCTGCTGGTGACAAATGCGATGATCCCGCCATTCCTTACTTTGTCCAGAGTCTTTGCAAAAAAATAGTCATGGATTGAAAAGCCCAGCCGGTCATAGTTTTTGTCCATGACCCTGTAATCCCCGAATGGAACATTTCCTATGGCGACATCGAAGAAATCGCTCTGAAAATCCGTCTTTTCGAAGCCTTTGACCTGTATTTCCGCACCCGGATACAGCAGTTTTGCGATACGACCGGTAATACTGTCAAGCTCCACGCCATAGAGCCTTGATTCCTGCATGGATTCCGGCAGCATACCGAAAAAGTTACCAACACCCATCGCTGGTTCAAGGATATTCCCTTTTATAAACCCCATCATATCAAGCGTTTCGTATATATTTCTGATGACAAGCGGGCTTGTATAATGAGCGTTCAAAGTGCTTTCACGAGCCGAAACATATTCATCCTCTGTAAGAAGTGCCTTAAGCTCCGCATATTCGCTCTCCCAGCCGCTTTTTGTTTCATCAAAGGCATCCGCAAGACCTCCCCAACCAACATATTTTGAAAGGATTTCCTGCTCTTCTTTCGTGGCAGCACGGCCTTCGCTTTCTATCTTCTTCAAAGTCCTGATCGCCTCGATATTTCTGCTATACTTCTTCTTCGATCCTCCGGTTCCAAGGGTTTCATCAGTGATATGGAAGTTCTGAGAGTTGTCTCCGGCAGTTCTTAATCTTTCGTTTTCCGGCAAAGAAACAGCGGATAATGATCTCTCACTATCCGCCGCTGTTATTTCTTTATCCGGTTTTTCTTCGGTTACGCGAAGACTATCTCGTTTAAGACTACCTCCTCCGCTCTCGCCCTCATACTGTTCATCTTTGCCACCCAGGCCAGCTGATCCGCTGCTTTCAGGCTCTCGTCCACTCCCTCTTTTTCCGACATCCGGCTCATCAGGAGATTCAGCCTGTTCTCGGCCTGCTCCTGTATCATCAGCAGGTGTTCTTTCAGGCTTCCATCCAGAATCATCGCCCCGTAGATTCCCTCCCGGTTCTCCTTCAGGTATTTCTTCCTCATCAGCCCGTACTTCGTGAGCCTCCCTTCTGCTTCCCCGTTCGCCTTCAGGTTCGGGATCATGTAATCCCCCCTCGGAATGTATTCCAGTACCATTCTCGTTGCTCCTTTCCCTGCTCTCCGCGGCAGTGTCTTTATGGTTTTCTTCAATTTCTTTTTCATGATTTAAGGCATTGTATTCTACCCGGTCTCCCTTATCAAGCTTTATTTTTTTCGCATGTTCCACAAAATCCAGGACTCGCTTTTCCTCGCTATTTTGGGCCTCCCGGGCAAGCTTCCTGTCCTGTACCTCGATCTCCCTGCGGATCTCCATGAGCACAGGGCGGGTAAGGTTTGAGACCGCACAACCGATGATATTCAGCACCTTGAGAGAATTGAAGTCCCCGATGTAAGAAAAATCCAGCTTATTATCCCATCTTTCAGGATCAAAGCCGCAGCGCTCCAGCAGAATAAAGCATATGGAGGCTTTCAGGGTTTCCATGACACATACAGCAAGACCTTCCTCATCATATTTCTCGATCTCCGAATCGACTGAAAACTCCCTTAATTCCTGCAGAATGTCCTCATAATAATCCTCTGCGATCCTGCTCCCGATTTCCACCAGCCGCATCTCAAACGGCGTTTCGCTGTCGGTCTCCCCATAGGTGCGCTCCAGCCTGTCTATGACCGCCTCCTGATCCCTCTCCTTAAGCTCCCACTGCTTCGGGATCATGCCGACCACCCTTGACGGGGTTACATCCTTTACATCAAAGACATATTTCAGCCGGTTATAGGAAGAGTCCTCGTCTATAAGCGCTATTCCCTCCGCTCCCCTGTTTATCCAGCAGTTCATCTTTCTGCTCCAGGTATCGAAACTCGCGCAGGCCGTGGCATTCGGACGCTGCGCAAAGATCAGCATCAGATCCCTGAAGGGATATCGGTATAATCTGGCCGCAGTCCTTAAAAAGTCCTTCCACTCCTCCTTATCTTCCGTGATCCGCTTTGCCGTAAATTCGGCAAGTCCCTTTATCTCGTGATATCTGGCAGCCATAGGCACCTCCCCATAAATTTACTTGCTTTCCCTTATCTCTTCTATAAGCGGTCTGCATTTATCAGCGATGCTGAAGACACAGGCTTCTGCCGGTTCCATGAAGGCTTCCTCAAAAGAGAGCAGCTTCAGTACATCCGAGCTTTTCTCCGTCCACGACCTGTGCCTGCGGAGCACATTCCTCATCTGTGTGTTGGTCTCATGAATCTTGCGGAAGACGACCTTCAGATAATCCGTATATGTCTGAATATCATCGACCTCTGAAGGATTTAAGAGTACATATCCATCAGGCTCCATCTCCGGATCAAACTCCTCGTCCTCATCAAAGTCATCAGGAAGCTCATCAAAATTCTCCTCGAAATCCCTGTAAAGCTCCCTGTTTTCATCTCTCGTGAGCATATCCTTTAATGCCTCGATAGTGTCCTCTGATACCTTTAAATCCAAGCTGATTGTTCTTTCCATAGTCTTTTCTCCTCCGAATGAAATGAGCGCCTGTATCTCTTTTCTTTGAAATACAGGCGCCCTGATCTTTGTTTAGATTACTGAGTTTCTGGTTACTTATTTACTTTTTCTTATCCGGAAATGACATTTCGTAGTCATATTGGAATCCTGAAACTTCCCTGCCTTCCTTGTCCGTATAATGGAAGTCGCTTATTCCTTTGGGGGTGAGGTAAGCATCATAGTTCTTGCCCTTCTTGCTTGTGAGACCTTTCAGAAGAATTTTCTTTCCTTCAAGCAGTGCTTTCACCTGATCCTCGTCAAGTTCCATTCCCATAGCTTTTCCTAATTTCATGCCGCATTTTTTTGTACAGTATGGTCCGTATTTTCCGGAGATCACATCACTGCCGCACCTCGGACACTTTCCGAGCAGTGATTGGCCTTCCCCTCCAAAAACAGCCTTCTGTTCACTGCTTACCGCATGGTAGGTAGAAACAAGGTCGTTCACCAGCTTATGGATCCCTTCCATAAAATCTTCGGAAGTCATCTCTCCGCGTGACACTCGGGAAAGCTTGTTCTCCCATTCTGCCGT
>JAILBQ010000104.1 GCA_024680815.1 Lachnospiraceae bacterium
GAGCTTGCGGTTGTGACCGGGTGCTTAAGGATCAGCAGAGAGAGCATTTTTACCGGGCTGAACAACCTTGAGGTCAATTCGATCAACGGAGAAACTTTCGGTGAATATTTCGGTTTTACTCAACAGGAAACCGAGGATATCCTCATTGCTAACGGTCTCAACGACAAAATAGAGGAGGTCCGGGACTGGTACGACGGTTATCTCTTTGGGGAAACAGAGGTTTATAATCCCTGGAGCGTCATAAAATATGTTAAGGTTCACAGAGAATCCCATGATAAATTCCCCGAACCCTACTGGTCCAACACCTCGTCAAACTCGATCATAAAAGATCTGGTTAATAACGCGGATGGAGATATGAAGGAAGAACTGAACCGGCTTATAGACGGGGGCACTATTGAAAAGAAAATCCATGAGGACATCACCTACGGGGATATCAACGAATCCGAGGACAATCTCTGGAACTTCCTGTTCTTTACGGGATATATGAAAAAGGTTTCGGAAAGATTTGAAGGTGAAGATGTCTATCTGACGATGTGCATCCCTAACAAGGAAGTAAAGAGCATTTACAGGAATCAGATCAGCCTGTGGTTTGAAAAAATCGTGAAGAAAAATGACCGAAAGAAGCTCTATGAGGCCATTCTGCAGAAGGATACCGAGGCTGCAGCCGATTTTCTTACCATGCTTTTAAGCCAAAGCATCAGCACCTTTGACAGTTCCGAAAGCTTTTATCAGGGGTTTTTTCTCTCGCTTTTATACGGCTTCCCTGATTACGTTCCCAGATCCAACCGGGAAGAAGGAGAGGGACGTCCGGATATAGTTCTGTATCCGAACCGTCCGAAGGATCCCGCCTATATTTTCGAGCTTAAGGTGAGAAAAAAGTTCAATGAAATGCAGGACGGCATCGAGGAGGCCTTCACCCAGATTAAAGATAAAAAATATGAGGAAGGCATCCTCGAAGACGGCTACGCCGGAGTTATTTCCTTCGGCGTCTGCTTCTGCAAAAAGAGCTGCATTCTGGAGCTGTATCAGCCGTAAAACCAACCGCCACTTTGCCGCCTTATGCTTATTTGACCGTCACCTTGCAGGAATACTGTTCTCCATCCACAATGCCGTATATGGTCGTGCTTCCCGGGGCAACTCCGGTAACTACGCCC
The DNA here is from genome assembly GCA_024680815.1 of Lachnospiraceae bacterium. Lineage (GTDB taxonomy): Bacteria > Bacillota > Clostridia > Lachnospirales > Lachnospiraceae > NK4A144. The sequence goes on from JAILBQ010000104.1 coordinate 1,155, forward strand.
GACGAATCCACCCTGGCGATTTTTTCGTCTTCTGATTTCCAATTGACCGTCAGCTGGGTGTTTTTCATCTTAAGCTTTTTAGTCTTACCTGTCTTTATCGTTGTCTTTACCGGAGACATCACGGGGATTTTCACATTGAGTTTGGCCTTATAGACTGCCTTTCCGAACTTTACCTTAACCGTGGTCTTCCCCTTCTTTTTCGGAGTGATCATTCCTTTCTCATCGATCGTGGCTATCTTTTTGCTTGAAATATCCCAGGTATACTGCAGGTTTTCTGCGCCCTCCAGATATTTTGCCGCGTCCAGGGATACGGAGAGCTTGTTTATCTCCATGGCCTTCAGAACAGGCTTCTTTACGACAACCTTCACCGATCCTATCGGATCGTATTTCCACTTCTTTCCTTCCTTATGCTTTGAATAAGCGGTAATAGTGACCTCTCCGGCCTTCTTTCCCTTGACCGCTCCCTTCTTGCTTACGGTGGCGATCTTTTTTTCCGATGTGCCGTATTTGGCGGGGCTCGTGCTGATTCCGAAATCCGCCGTCGCCAGGGTTATCGTCTGCTTCGCGGCGATATATTTGGTTGAAGACGCCGGGCTGCCTCCTCCTCCGGGATTGTCCCCGCCTCCGGGATTGTCTCCTCCTCCGGGGTTATCTCCGCCTCCGGGGTTTTGTTCAATCGTTCCGTCCGAGCATACGATCTTCTTGGCTGCAGGGTTCTCCCCCGCCAATGCCTTCCATTGCTCTTTTGTACCGGAATAGTCGATCTCATTGAGCGAAGCACAATCCGTGAAAGCCGATGCTTCAATCTTTGTGATACTTGCCGGGATCTCGATCTTTGTGGCTGCGCAGCCGCTGAAAGCATTTTCGACGATCTCCTTTGTGCCGTCCGCCACCTTTACGGTGCCCATACCGGGGGCCGCAAGGATAAGCTCCGAGCCGTCCTTCGAATAGACCACGCCGTCTACGGCCTTATAATTTGCGTTGCCGTTATCTACAGAAATCTCCGAAAAGCCGGTGCCTCCGAAAGCGTTAAGCCCGATCGTTGCCACGCCTGCGGGTACATCAAGGGTTCCGGTACCCATGACCGAACTATCCCCCTCATACGACTCCACCGAGTTAATACCATTTATCACATGATTTCCCAACTGTGTAACGGAAGAAGGGATCTTAAGCGTACTCTTTGAAGTCCCGAGACTCAGCTTCGGACAGCCGTAAAACGCGTAGGATCCGATGGTCTTAAGCTTGCCCGAGCTCCCCCACTGGATCGTTTCCAGGTTTTTCAGACCGCAGAAAGCGTAAGCGCCGATCTTCATTACGTTGTCGCCTATCACAATCTTGGTGATGTTGTTTCGGCCAGAAGACCATGGCTGGTTGGAATAGGAATAAAAATCCTCCATAGAGCCGTATTTTGTAATAGAGAGTGTGCCGTCTGAAAGCGTCCAATACGGCGTTTCCACACCAACAGGTATGTTTTCATCAGAGCAATGCAAAACAATAGGATTTTCAACAGAAATATCTTTACCGGACAACAACGTATCCCATTCCTGAAACGTACCTGCAAAATAAATATCTTTCAAAGAGCTACTATTTGAAAATGCTTGTATAGATACCTTTGTCAGACTTTTAGGAAGCCGGATACTTTCAACCCCGGAAAGTTGGATAATTGCTAACCCTAATGATTTAACGCCTTCAGGTATTGTCAATTCCTGAAGCTTTTTCATATAAGTAAATGCTCCTTGCCCAATGTCACATACCGATGAAGGTATTGTCAGCTGAGTTATATTTCTCGAATCATAAAATGCATTCTGCCATATCCTTGTAGTCCCTTCGGATATGTTATAGGTTGTTTTACCGGTCAAATCCAGATAATATACAAGTTCAGGGCCATATTTCCCGTTTTTATAATACAATGCATATTCATCTGTATAAAAATCAGGATTACTACCTGAAAAACTTATCACCGGATGTCCGCATCCTTCAAACGCCCCTCCATTCTGGTCATAATTATTAATATTGCCAACAGCGTCTTTAAAGCCTTTAAAACCAGCTGGCAGCGAAATATTCGAAATTGCATTTTCAAAAAATACATCCTGTCCTAAATATTGTAAAGAATCCGGAAAAGAAACGGTATCGATAATAAACCCACACCCAAAAAAAGCACCATCTTGAATTTCATTTACATTTGATAAAGCCGGAAGCCCTGATAAACCTTTTGCGTATTCAAAAGCATATTGGCCAATAATTTCCACACTTCCCGGCAAAGTGTATGACCCTGATTTTTTCGTCGGATAAGCAATCAACATTGTTTTATTTTTATTGAACAAAACGCCGTTTTCAGATGAAAAATTTTCATTCCCGCCAGCTACATTAATGCTCGTCAAACCTGTCCTTCTAAATGGCTGAATACTCCAATCTCCTATTTTTTTCACCGAAGCCGGTATCGTGATCGTAGTTAATTTTTCACAATTAGCAAATGCATCCTGCCCTATAGTTTCCAGACTGTCAGGCAACACTATTGAAGACAACTGTTCGCAGCTAACAAAGCAAAAGTTTCCTATTTCTTTTAATGTGGACGGCAACGAAACATCCGTAAGTTCTTTGCAATAATCAAATGCATAGTTTCCAAGCCTCGTTATTCCTTCCCCTACAACCGCTTTTTTTATTTCTTCCCCGATAAAACTCTTGCTCCAGGGCGGTGTTCCATATTCATCCTCCATCTCTCCCGTTCCGGTGATCGTGAGCGTCAGCTCATTGTCCACATGCCAGAAAACCGTCCCTTCTTTTTTTCCGCATTCTCCGCTCCAGGGATAGTTATCGATCTCTGCCCCGGTGATCACAGTCGCATCTTCCGATACGCTCTCCGCCTCTTCTGCGATGATCTCCTCCGCGGCATTTTCGGACACGGGCTCTTCCGGTATGATCTCTTTGGGAACAGCTTCCTCCGGGGCAGTGTTCTCCTCCTGAACAGGAGCCTCCGGCTGTACCTCCGGTTCCACAGTTTTTTCCCCTGCGGGATCATCCGGCGTGGCCTCTTCCTGCTTCGTCTCCGCCACGTCCTCCGGGAGAGCGCCGTTTCCTTCCGCGCCCTCCTGCACGGTCTCCGCTTCCCCGGAAAGAACTTCCGGCATGACTTCTTCTGCCATGACCGGCAAAACAAGCGCTATGCTCATCAAAACACTGACGACGACCGCAAATAATTTTTTACCGTTAATCCTGCGCATACTCTTTACCTCGCTTTCCCTTTATCAGAACGTAAAAAACACCCGCCTCCCTGTGTTTACACACAGCTAAGCGAGTGCCGAAAAACATTATGAAAAACGGGAGTACTATTTTTAAAGCAGCATACCGCTACGCTGCACCCCCCCAAAAATGATACTCCGGATTCCCCTTAATACAGCCTTTTCTGACATATGATCCGATCCTGCCGATACAAACCAACCGGGTTCCGGTCCACGAACGACAGCACCGGGATCCTGCGTGTATTGATCCGTATTGATTCTAACAAAAAGCCGGAACTTTTACAACCCCCTGTCAGGACGGTTCAGGCCGGACATTCCGGATCATAAGATTGCTTTCTCGATCCTGCAGGTATACTTCCCGGTTTTCTTATTATAGTTTATCCCCACAAGCACGATCTCCCCCTTGCAGCCTGAAAGTGCACCGGTGTAGTTCTTATCTTTAATCTGTTTTATCGCAGCTTTCGCGCTTCTGTTCCACTTAAGCTCGACTATCATGGCGGGAACCTTCCCGGTGTATTTCGGTATGAAGACTATATCCGCAAAGCCGCGCCCGGCGGGCAGTTCTCTTTTCACATGATAATCTGCCCTCGCTGTATAGAAGCTCATCATGATCGCAACCGCCAAAGCATTTTCGTCATTGTAATTTATTATCGACGCATAATCCTGATGCGACTCGGAGATCACCTTTGCCACCCTGGCCTCGTCACCGTTTTTCACGGCACGTAAAAGCTCGTTTGAACGCTGCAGAGCATCGGCCAGATCACTCCAGTCTCCGGTAGCTATCGCACTTTCAAACACCTCTGCCACTTCACGATTGGGAATAAAGGCTTCCGCATTATAAGCGTCGTAACCTAAATAACCCATATGGATAAGACAGGCAAATACATCATCTTTTGATCTGAACTGTGTCACATCATTCTGAAAATTTAAAACATTGACCGATATTCTTTCTCCCGTAAGCATCTTTACAACATCATCTTTCAGTCCGTCATAATTAAGCTCTACGAAATTCCGGAGAGAAGCAAAGGAACCGGTGTTTTTCCAATAAGACTTAAGATCATTTCGCATAAACGAGTCAACTACCGAATTTGGATTATAGATATGCTTAAGCTGCTTCGGTCTTCCTTTTATATAGCGTATGCTTCCGTCTGCGTTTTCCTCCCCCTGTTCCTCCTTCTTTTCGAAAACAGGCGCATACATATAATATCCGTCATACCAGTCCCTGACCGGCTCAATATCCACATCATATCTGTCACACAGTGCGTTAACCTCTTCCTGCGTAAAACCGAAATACGTCATAAGCTCCCCCGGGTCTGTCATGGTATACTCGCTGAAATTATTAAGAGCCGACTCCCCGTTAACCTTTTTTATCGGGAGGATCCCGGTGATATAGCCCAGTGCGAGAAAGTTCTTCGATTCCTCAGTCTTAAAGAACCCCCTGAGATATTTAAGATAATCCCTTATAAGCGCCTCATTATCCGGAGCGTCACGGACGATACAGTCGTATTCATCGATGATCACAACAAACCGGATCTTTTCCCGCTTGTAAACATAGTCTATCGCAGATGCTGTACTGACAGGCTCAAGTTCCTTAAGGTAAGGAAATTCCTCGATCATTTCCCTTAAGAGTGCCGAATCCATCATGGGTATTATATCCCCAGGCTTCTTTGCCATATTAAAATATGTCGCCACATCAAAATGAAGCACATTATATTTATTCAGGTATTTTTCAAAATCGGGATCACGCGCGATCTCATATGGTGAAAAAAGCTCCTTTGAGTCGCAGCCTCTGCTGTAATAGGCATCGATCATCCCTGCCGCCATGGATTTTCCGAAACGCCTTGCACGGCTTACCGCAAAATACCTCTTTGCAGTTCCCATAGACTTGTTAAGCAGGGACAGCATACCTGTTTTATCAACATAGATTTCACTTCTGATGTCTGACCTGAAACTTTCATTTTGAGGATTCACATATGTTCCCATAAAAAACCTCCCGCCGTGCCTTTATTTTACACAACAGAAGGTTATTTTTCAAACTCACCGATGCCTTAGCAGTCTTGACAAACCCGGTGGGTTTCTTTAAACTTACTGATAGCGCTTTAGCGCGTTAAATTCAAAAAGACTTCATCTTATCACGGAGGGGAAACGGGAGAAAATGGAACATGAAAATTTCCGCAGCAGACTCGGTTTTTTACTTGTCAGCGCAGGCTGCGCCATAGGTATCGGTAATGTATGGAAATTCCCGTATATCACGGGGCAGTACGGAGGAGGTATCTTTGTTATCTTCTACCTGATCTTCCTCGTCATAATGGGTGTCCCCGTATTGTCCATGGAGCTTGCCGTGGGCCGGGCTTCCAGAAAGAGTGCCGTCCAGAGCTATAAGGCGCTTGAAAAGCCCGGAGCGAAATGGCATATACACGGATATGTCTGCATCGCCGGGAGTTATCTCCTCATGATGTATTACACGACGGTCTCGGGCTGGATGCTCCAGTATTTTGTAAAGTTCCTCACAGGATCTTTCAAGGCGGACAGCGCTGCCGAGGTGGGAGATGTTTTCGGCGGGATGCTCTCCAACCCCGGGATCATGTATATCTTCACGGCGGTGACCATCATCGTCGGTTATTATGTCTGCTCCTTCCAGCTCCAGTCCGGCGTCGAACGGATCACAAAGATCATGATGACCGGGCTTTTGCTGATCATCATCGTTCTGGCCGTCCATTCCCTCACTCTCCCGGGCTCCGCCGAAGGCTTTAAGTTTTATCTGATGCCGGATCTTAACCGGGCCCTGGAAAACGGTATCGGCAAGGTCATAACCGCCGCCATGAACCAGGCTTTCTTTACACTCAGCCTCGGGATCGCCTGCATGGAGATCTTCGGAAGCTATATCGAAAAGGAAACGAGCCTGATCCGCGAATCCATCACCATATGCGCTCTGGATACCTTCGTTGCCCTCTTCAGCGGTCTGATCATCTTCCCTGCCTGCTTTTCCTATGGAGTACAGCCCGACGCGGGTCCCTCCCTTATCTTCGTCACCCTGCCCAGCGTCTTTACGGATATGCCGGGCGGAACCGTCTGGGGTACCCTCTTTTTCCTGTTCATGACCTTCGCAAGCTTCTCAACGGTCATAGCGGTATTTGAGAACATCATGAAATGCTGCATGGATAATTTCGGCTGGAACAGAAAAAAGACCGCCCTCATCAACTGCCTCTTCCTGCTCGTGGCAAGCATCCCCTGCGTCCTGGGCTACAATATATGGAGCGATCTCCATATCATAGGCGCGAGGGATGTTCTGGACAGTGAAGATTTCTTGGTCTCAAACCTGATACTTCCTCTGGGCTCCCTTGTTTATGTTCTGTTCTGTACCACGAAATGGGGCTGGGGCTTTGATAAATATCTGGAGGAAGTCAATACCGGAAAGGGGATAAAGCTTTCGCCTGCGCTGAAGCCCTTCCTTCAGTTCGTACTTCCCGTACTGATCCTTGTGATCTTGATCCAGGGATTACTGTAAAACAGACCAGTTACTTTTTTCTTAAGAAATTTAACAAAAGCATAAGAATTTGAACACAATTTAAAAAAAGACGGAGACGATAATCTTAAAGATAATCGCTGCCGTCTGCGGTAATGAGTAAGCGGTAAAGATTAGGCGTCTATTATCTCTTTATCTCCTTTGGTATGGTTGAAGCAGAACTATATTTAGGGAGGAAGATCATGGATGCGAAGATAATGGAAGTCAGGCTTCAACAATGGATCCCGCTTTTTCAATCACAAGCATCGAGCGGTCTGACAAAGAATGAGTGGTGTAAAGAAAACGGCATTCCACGCTAGCAGTTTTTCAGGAAGCAGAAGGAGCTTCGGAAGTATCTGATTGAGAAGAACAAAGTGACTTCTGCTTCGTCAGAAACGGGAGAAATGCTCCCTGCCCTTGTGGAGCTCCCTATCGATGCTCCTGCGGAA
>JAILBQ010000019.1 GCA_024680815.1 Lachnospiraceae bacterium
CGGATTCCGTTACCGACCCGAAATAGTGATCTCTCCTGTGATAAGCTTCTCTCCACCAGCCAAGGCCGTAATTCGGATAGGCCTCACTCTTCGGAGCCGTGAAAAGATCGATCACATCCCTTGAGAAATACGATTTATCCCCATAGCCTCCGGTTAACATAACTGATACCAGCTTTGCCAGATCCGCTGCGTTTGAGAAAAGCCCGGCGTGTCCCGATATACCCGCCATGCAGTAATAGGCGTTGGGATCATGCACCTCGCCCTGTATGGTTTCCGTACGAATCCCGGAATAGTGGAGGTTTCCGTCCCTGGTGTTTCCCATAAGCTCCGTTGCCGCGCAGTCGTCCTTTGTAAAGCCGTGTTCCAGCGGATTGAAGGTGATGTGTTTTAATCCCATGGGTTCAAAGAAGACCTCGCTCATATATTCATCAAGCCTCTTCCCCGTGAGCTTCTCAACGCAGTAGCAAAGGATCATATAATCCGCATCCGAGTAGATCGTCTGGCTCCCCGGTTCGTACATGAGCGGCGTTTTGCAAAGTCCTTCCAGGGTCTCTTCCCGGGCCTTAAGATCTCCGGCTGTTCCGACATATATCACGTTCCCTGCGTCAGAATCAAAGTCCTGCGTCGCATGGTCATACCGGTCATTGTAATAATGAGGTCCCGGCGGGAAGCCTCCCTGATGCCGCAGAAGATCTCTTATCGTCAGCTCTTCCTTCCACTTTTTATTTGTTTCAAGCGGGACTGCATCATAGCCCTCATAATCGATCTTTATCGTGTCATCGGCAAATTCCGGTCCTAAAATATCCACCACCCGGCTGTTTAAGTCTATCTCACCCTTTGTCAGGAGGTACTGTATCGCGTAATTCACGCTGTACATCTTGGTGTTGGAAGCAAGATCATATAACGTATCAGTCGTCACCGGGGCGCTTTCCGTCGGGTTTCCTTTTTCATCATAGGTTCTTACATTCCCCCAGGCCTTATCATATACCAGCTTCCCGTCCTTTACGACAGCGAGCTGGGCACTGGAAAAGCCGTTCTCGATATCCGCTGTGATCAGAGAATCGATCAGTTCTAGCGCATCCTCTCCGATACCTGTTTCCTCCGGTTTTCCTTCCGTGATCTTAGGATACGGGATACATACCCTGACGGTTCCCTTTTCCAGATTGCTGAGCTGGATCGTGTTTATTCCGTTTACGGTCAGGGGCGAGATATCCGCCGAGTATTGCTTTCCGGCCTCAGCGGCGGATACATCGATCCCTTTCCCGTTCACGAAGAGATCAAAGCCCGAAACATCCTTATCGCATTCCAGATATACCTTCCCCTGTCCGCTGTAGCCGGTAAAGCCCACGCAGTTATTGATGGCATAGGTGGAGCTTGGATCCCCCTTCCAGTCCGGGAAGGACACATCCAGCTGCCACTCGGATTCCGGGATCTCATCCCCGGTGATACCGACAGCGGGAGTCTTTTCAGGCGCCGCCTCGGCGATCACGAATCCTATTGCCAGAGTTGTCATTGCCAGAACAAGCAAACCGGCCAATAATTTATTTCTCATCTTTTCTTATTCCCCTTTCCACCGTTGTAGCCGGCGAACAGGCTTTTCAGATTTCCGGTTTCCAGCTCAAACATATCTCCTGATCCCACGCCGACGCTTTCTTCTATACCGGCGGAATTCTGCCAGTCTTCATATATTTCCGGTCCCATCTCTTCCCACTCACCGTCCAAATAAGCAATAAAAACCGGTTCCTCGGCCTCCGGAAGCATGACCTGCAGCGACGTCAGATAATCTCCTTCAGGCAGGGCGATGAAGATATAGTTTGTTCCTTCCTGCGGCCAGCTTTGGAATGCTGCTCCGGTATTAAGATCAAGGAAGGAAGCATTCACATCGGCTTCTTCCGCTGCCTTGCTGTCCGGCAGCTCGATCGCGACTATTCCGAGGCCGTCCGCGGGGACTTCCGGGAGCTCGTGAGTGTAAATTCCGGTTTCATCGATGGCTTCATCCAACGTTTTGATATAATCCTTCTGTCCGAAGATCTTCATGACCCACGGCAGAAGCTCGGACATCTGCTCGAAATCCGTCCTCGGGGTCATGGCTCTGGCTACGTTCATCCAGAAATAGAACTCCTCCTCCGGCTCCATCCCGGCGTCGTTAAGCCTGTAGGAAATATAATTAAGAAGCGAGGAATTGGTATGGACTCCTCCCTGGTCATTATTGTCACTCGGCTCGGAAACAGCCGGTACATAGAATTTATCCCAGACAAAGGCCGGTTGCTCATGTTTGTTGGGCTCACCCATGGATCTATGCATTTCTTCCGGAAGAGCATCCCCGATCGTAAAAGGAATATCAGTGTCATCCATCATGATGGCGGTCAGGTTTCCGAGAATATCACTCATGGCTTCATTGATCGCACCGTAATCATTCATATAGAGGTTGGTGGTCATTAACGTCCCCGTAACACAATGCGTGAACTCATGGCCTACGACATCCATGCACTCACCGAAGGGATTCTCCGTATCGAACACAAATTCATGAAAACCCTGTTTCTTTCCCATATAAGCGGCATTTTCCATCGGAGATCCGTCCTCATTCACCGCCCCCATAAGCAGGAGGGTCGGGGTTCCTATACCGTCCGGTCCGATCCAGCCCGTGGATTCATAGAGGTCGTATACATTGACAAAGTTATAATAGGTGATCATTGCCTCATCATCCCACTTGCCGTTTTTGGCCACCAGTGGAGACAGGGTTTCCTCATAGTCAAATTCCGGCTGGGAGGCGCATAATATCTTCCTTTTTACATCTCCCAGATACTGCTCCCCGGTCTCGGGGTCTTTCATGATGGGGATCTCGATTTTCTTCTTTTTCCCGTTAAGGGTTTTTACGGTCCCGCTCCATACGTCACTGTCCATATCCGTAAAAGCAAATACCGCCGTGCTGCCGGAAAGGGCTTCATCGTTTCCGATATCCGTAACACCTATGCAATAAATATATTCACCGTCATAGGACACATAGTGCGCGGTATATCCGGCATCTATTTTATATTCATCACCCGTTCCGTCGAAAACGCTGTCTGTATATACCACCCAGACATACTGATAGGCTTCTGCCCCCTCGGCCACAGGGATAAGGGTCTGTTCCGTGGCCTTGGAATATATCTTTAATTTCCTGTCATTCCATTCCTTCTTAACGATATCCTCTGCTTCCCCGGCATCGATCTCCCAAAGATCGAGGGGCGGAGCCTCCAGCTTCGGGATGATGGAGCTTACCAGGCCGATGGCCTGTCCGTTTTTATCGGCGATCAGCTTTGCCGCGGCTCCATGGACTGTAAGATCCCCTACGACCTGACGGAAGGTGTAATAGTCCACTCCGTCCTCGGTATTATCAATGGCCTCAAACTCAAATTCGGTGGTATCATCGCCTCCGATCTCCTCCACCACACTGTAGATGGCCTCCAGCGCATCATCCTCGTTTTTTATCTTTCCCTTATAGAAGGGTTCTCCGATAAATTCGCTGATGGCTCCCTGCCCCGACATAGCCTTTTCGATAGTCTTATCGGACAGCCCCTCCTGCTTTGCGCCGCGATATTCCGCCGCATACTCGTGATTTTCGTAAGTATACGCTTCGTTCCCGCACCCCGAAAGCAGTCCCGCAGCCAGCGCCGCCGTCAGAAGCGCCTCCAGAACCGTCTTCTTCACCTTTGCTTTTGCCATTCTTCAGTCCTCCTTTAATATCATGTTAATCTTTTCACCGATCATTTGCTCTCTTCTCCGTCCTGGCCCGATAATTCCTACTTCCGTTTTTCCGGAATATCGATCCCGCCATCCTTTTTGACTGCGGCGCTGACGAGGCTCAGCTCATCCGGCCCCAGTTCATCGGAGACAGCCCCGGCTCCTGCATTCCCGAACAGCTTATCCCGAAGACGCCCCTTATGGTCGCTCCCCTTTGTAAAATCCACGTCCCGGAGCAGTCTTTCCATTTCATCATACGTTTCTGACATAATGATCACCTGAATAAACCGAAAACTTTTTTGTTCATCCGAAGATCTGCTTGAACATTTTTATAATGTACCCGAAATTTCCATGATGGGATCCTACCATACTGCCTCCGGCAACCTCCTGCATCTCACTCAATTCGAGTTCTCCGTTTTCCGCCATCTTCCTTACTTCGTCTGCCTCCTCGAAAGAAAACTCCAGTCCCGCCTCACGGGCGATGGGTATTATCACCGCCTCGAACACGGCCTTCTCATCCGTCCGGTCCCCTTCGTAGGCCTTCGCCGCTGCTTCCAGCTTCTTCTGAAGCTCCTCATCCTTCATCACCTTCTCATCAAACTTCATTACATTCTCTTTTGACATTATGGTTTCCTCCTAAGCTTTTTAATTCCTGCGCTCTCCTGACAGTTCTGCATATAAGCCACAGCCAGGGTTGCTAAAAGCCCTGAACCCACATCTTCTTAATGCGCCTCCGCCTACCGCCTTCATATCCTTGAGATCGATCTCCCCGTCCGAAACCGCTTTCCGGGCCTCGGATAATTCCTCAAAGGTAAACGTGAGCCCCGCTTCCTTTGCAACGGGAACGATCACCGCCTCGAACACGGCCTTCTCATCCTTCTGATCTCCTTCATAAGCCTTTGCCGCTTCTTCCATTCTCTTCTGAAACTCCTCATCCTTCATGATCTTCTCTTCAAATTTCATCACGTTTTCTTTTGACATTTTACGTTCCTCCTATCTGAAAAAATATGTTTGTGTTCTTTCTGTATATTTTCACGTATCAAAATCCGAAATGCGACAGGAATTCTTATGTTTTTTCAAAAATTATTTCCCTGTATTTTTCGATCAGCTTCTTTGTCCTGTCATAGTATCCGCCTTTGTAAAAAAGGCAGCTCTCCGGGTCAATTCCCAGTAGATCCGCACCGTTATTATGGAGCACCGCCCTTCCCCGGCAGCCGGCGGCACAGCGGTTTTTGTACTCACAGATACCGCACCCCGGATTGTGCTCCCGGTATTCTTTCAGATCCACTCGTATAAAATTGATATAGGAGGAGTCCTCCAGGGCTTCCTTTATACTCAGTTCCGAAATCAGAGGAAAGCGCTCCTGGGAATAATCCGTCTCCGACATTGGGACGCAGGGAAGGATCCGGCCGTCCGGTCCTAAGTACATGGTCTGTCTGGCGGCAAGACAGATATAACAGTCTTCGCAGACTTCCTCCTCACTGTAGTGCTCCATGGGTATGGCGAACCCTTCGTCCACTGCCAGAAAGACGTCGGCAAGCATCAGCTCCTTCAACGGCATACCGTCCTCGATGTATTGGGGTATATAGGAAATATAAGCCTCATACTCTTCCTCGACGCTAAGTTCCTTGTCCTTTAATGCGACTCCTTCTCCCTCGCAGCTTAAGCGGCAGACCTTCAGTCTGGAGACTCCCAGACTCCCAAGGAGCTTTACGCTGTCTCTTAAGGTATGAAGATTTCCTTTATGCAGACACATTTCGCTTCCTGTAGGGAAGCCGTGCTCCTTACAGAGCCTGAAGGCTCTCTGAACAGCTTCGTCCGCTCCTTCCACCCCCCGCAGCCAGTCGTGCCACCCCTCGGTGCCGTCGTAGCTCATATTAAATTCCGGTTTGCAGTTCCTCTTTTCCAGCTCCTTTAAGAGCTCTTCCGTCACCAGCGCCCCGTTTGACATGATAGTGACTATTTTCAGATCCTTTTCCAGCATATAGTCAAGCAGCTCGAAAAAGTCACGTCGTATCAGTACCTCTCCGCCGGTAAGGGACAGGTGACGGATCCCGCAGGAGGCAATATCATCGATGATCTTCCTGCAGGTATCTGTATCAAGATCAGGCAGGACGGCATGCGGCGCCGACATATAGCAATGCCTGCACTTATAATTACAGTGGCCTGTCATGGACCAGTGAATCTGTCTTATGAATCTGTTGTCATAACAAAAATATTCCTGATCCTTTTCAAGCTTTCCCGGCTCATCGGTAAACTCTATGATTCCCTGCTTTTCAAGGAATTCCAGGTGTTTTCGTCCCTCCGTCCCGAACATCGGACTGTCCTCGGTGAAACGACCGTTACAGAACTTCAGCGTATGAAATTCCCCGGGCATCATAAAGGCCACATCACCGCTTTCCTTATCCTCCAGGGCATAAGGGAGCTTTTTCCATCCCCTTAAACAGAATCTGTTTTTTAAACATACATATCTGCCTGACATAATCTGCTCCACCTATCACTGATCGTCTTGAATAAATCACTCGCCGAACCAGTGGCCGCATTTACAGAAATCACCCGCAGGTCCCAGGGCTCCACAGGCGCCGCATCGCTCCAGCGGTCTCTGATCATTCCCGGAACCCGCTCCGCCGGCAACTCGCTTCATCATACCGGGAGCGAGCTCCTCCTCTGTTTTATTGAGGATTATCTCCTTTTCGTCCACGTTGTTTGTTCCTGATACATTATCATTCGAATTCTCCTCATACTTCACGATTTTTCCTCCTTTATGAAGACTGTCTGTTTTTCGTTTCCTGTTATTTACACGTATCAAAAATACATAATGCGACAGGATTTTTGAAATTATTTTTTCAGGATTTTCCAGGATTTTCCATACACTCTTCAATATTACTCTTCATGATTCGCCTCCAGCTTCTTTACAAAATCAACCGCTGCCTGAAGCTCATCTTCATTCGGATTATTCCTGTTCATTCCTCCGATCAGCTTCAGCGGGCCATATGTGTTATAACCCCGACATCCATATGAGCCAAGACAGACAGCGCCTCTGTCTGCTGCAGTCTTTTTTATGCCTGCTGCAAAATCCTTATCATTCTTCGCACAGGTATAAATGAAAAAGACCTTTTTCCCATGCGGAATCAATCCCGCAGCACGGGTGACATGATCATAAAACCTGGAATACGCTATCCCGGAGGCAAAGCCGATCAGATCGTAATCCTTCCAATTAAAATTTTCATCGACACTTGCGGCCTCTACAAGTACAGTACCGCATTCTTTTGCTATCCGATCGCAGATCTTCTTTGTGTTACCATGGTGTTTGGATTCATAGATAATAGCTGTTTTCATGTTGTTCTTCCTCCTTTGAATGAACGTCATTCATTTTGATTGTTTATTTTTACCCCTGACACTGTCTGCATCAGGGGCTGGTTCTACAAGTGAAGTATTTCTATCAGCATATCCTGTATTCTCTTATCACAATCCTTTTCGCCGCCGTGTTCCAACAGCATTCCAAGCTGCCCGTATACGAAGAAATATGTAAGTGTTTCTATATCTGAGATTTTTATCTCGCCGTTATCTTTTGCCTCCTCAAGTTCTTTTTTAATGTGCGGGACCAGTTTTGCTGCAGTCTTCATCATAAGCTGGTCATGCATCTTCTGACTGTTTTCATTATGAAACAGACTGTATAGAAGCTCATTATCTTTTTCAGACTCACGGTACTCCTTAAGACTTCCGGAAAAAGAGCGGATCTTCTCTTTAAGAGATTTGCCCTTACTGTCAAATCTCTTCATGTTGGACAGTACAATAATATCCGCATATTCATTAAGCGCCTCATCGTATATCTCTTCCTTTGACGCGTAATATCTGTAACATAATCCCTGCGATATACCAAGTTCCTTTGCTATATCGGAGATCGTTGTCTTATCAAATCCTTTTTTCGCAAACACTTTCAGTGCACCCGAAAGGATCTCCTGCTTTCTTGTATCCGGATCTTTTACCGTCCTCATGTCAGTCCTCTCCTGATCTGTTTTGTTGTAAAGCCCCACCTTTGTACCGGAAAACAAGCGTCGTCGTATCGTCAAACTGCGGAGCGTCCTTCACGAAGTCCCGGATCGCCGAGCGGACATTGTCGTCGATAATCTGAACGGAAGCCGATCTGTCCTTATTCAAAGCCTTAAGCATCCTGCTCCTGCGGAACATCTCCCCGTCAGGGTCATTGGCCTCGGTCACGCCGTCGGTATAGAGGAAGAGGATGTCCCCGCTCTCCATTTCAAAGGAGCCCGCCTCGAATTTTGCCTTTTTCCTTGCGGCCACCGGAGCGCTGTGAACATCTTCTTGTGCAATAAACTCTCCGCCGTCCCTGCTGAGGGCCGGATATTCGTGCCCCGCGTCCACATAGTCCATATGTCCGGTGGAAAGAGTCATTACCCCGAGCCAGACCGTGACGAAAAGCCCTGCGTCATTTTCCCTGCAAAGCTCGATATTCGCTTCCCTTACAGCCTCCGCCACGTCGGCGCCGTGCTTTAAGACACTGTTCTTCAGCTTATCCTTTGCCATGACCATGAACATGGCCGCGGGGATCCCCTTTCCCGAAACGTCGGCCATGACGAGAGCGAGATGATCGTCGTCGATCAGGAAATGATCATAGAAATCCCCGCCCACCTCTTTCGCCGGGTCCATTCGGGAATAAAGCTCGAATTCATTTCTGCCGGGGAAAGGCGGATCCTCATGGGGCAGAAAGGAGGTCTGGATCTTCGCGGCAAGGGCCAGTTCCCGGTCGATCCTCTCTTCCGCTTCCTTTATCAGCTTCTTTAACCAGTCCACGGTAAAGTTGATGCCGTCGGAGAGTTCATCAAATTCAACGGAATCCCTGTAATCCGCCTTTTCTTCAAGATCTCCGCCGGTAATGCGGCCAAGAGAGCCGTTCAGGCTGTAAACCCCGGCTGTCACATGCCTTTTCATCAGGCGGTTTATCAGGAAGAAGAGGATCACGAAGACAAGGGCATAGATCAGGATCAGTGTTGCCATTGCCGCATTCCAGGTCTCCCAGGCCTCCGAAAAAGGATAGACTGCAAGGATATAGTCCCCTGCGCTTTCCATCACACTGACATAGGAGGTAACGCCGAAGATATCTTTTTTGATGACTCTTCCGCTTTCAGCCGCTTCCTTTATC
>JAILBQ010000058.1 GCA_024680815.1 Lachnospiraceae bacterium
GTTTGAGTCCGCCAGAGCCGCCGGGGAGGAAAGCGGCGTCTATGTGGAATTTATGGGGAGGGGCCTTCCCTCCTCCTATACCGGCGCTGAGCTTGTGAAGATCGCGATGGATGCGGCGGTGGACGGTATAATAGTGGAGGCGGATGAAAGCGAGGAGATGACCGAACGCATCAACGCGGCGGTGGACGCCGGGATCCCGGTGGTGACCCTGGGCTCGGACTGCACCGGCAGCTCCAGACAGTCCTATGTCGGCGTGAGCTTCTACACTCTGGGCCAGATATACGGGGAGGAGATACTCCGGCACACCGAAACCGGAGGAGGGAGAATCCTCGTGCTTGCCAGCCCCGGGGAATCCGATACCTATCAGAACATTATATACAGCGGTCTCCAGGACACCATCAACCGTTCGGGACGGGGTGAGGAGTTTTCCATGGAGATGCTGGCGGTCAATGACGACGTGCCCTTCGGCGCGGAGGAATCCATAAGCGATCTTATACGCAGGGAGGAGAAGCTCCCCGAGGACATCGTCTGTCTTAACGAACTCAATACCACCTGTGCCTTCCAGGCCCTTATCGACTATAACAGGGTGGGAGAGAGCCGTGTATTCGGCTACTATGAGAATTCTTCGATCCTCTCGGCCATCCGCCGGGGGATCGTCACCGCCACCGCCGTCATCGACACGGACGAGATGGGGCGTTCAGGTGTGGAAGCTCTGAATGAATATTTAAGCGACGGCTATGTGAACGAATATATACCGGCTGATATAAGGATGATCGATGCGGAAGCCCTGAAGGAATCCGAAGAGGAGGACGGCGATGCGGAGCTTCTATAACAGACTCTCGGTTCAGAACCGGGTGATTTTAACCTGCATCGTGACAAGCATTCTTATTTCCCTGGTGAACCTCTATCTTTTCTTTAATATAAACCAGGTTATTGCCCGGATGGGAGAGCTGTATCATACCAACGTGGTGCTGGAGGAGCTTTCCGAGGGGCTTTCCTCGGTACAGGGGTCGCTGACCGAATTTTTAAACACCAAGTCTTCCGATGCCATGGAGGACTATTTCCGCAATGCCCAGAGCTACCAGGGACTCCTCGAAGGCCTTGATTTTACGGGCACGGCGCCGGACACGGCGATTCTGGGGGAAAACATCCGGAATCTTTCGGACAGCTATTTAGCCTACGCGGACGCGGCGGTGCAGGCCAGACGCGGCCATATCATCGAGCGCTACATGAACGACTACGCCTCCGCCTCCGGAACCTTCGACGCCATCAACGACTATCTCTACCGTCTGAATCTCGAGCAGTTTTCCATCAATACCGACAACTACAATTCCCTGGTTGGCTCCTTCAGGTTTCTGGAGCTCATATCCGTGATTGTACTCTTTATGCTTTCGGCGGTAAACATCGCGCTGATAGCCGCCTTTACCAAAAATATCATGGATCCCGTGCGGGAGAGGGAGCTCAGGATGGAGGCCCATATAAGGGAGGCGGAATTAAAATACCTCGAAGCCCAGATAGACCCCCATTTCCTCTTCAACACCTTAAACGCCGGGGCGCAGCTGGCTATGATGGAGGACGCGGAAAAGACCAGCGACTATATCCAGCGGATGGCGGCCTTTTACCGCTACAAGATTCACGGCGGCAACGCGGAGTCCACGCTGGAAAAGGAAATCGAGCTGGTGGACAACTATATCTATATTCTGAACGTCCGTTTTTCCGGCTCCATCCGTTTTGAAAAGCATTGCGAGGAGGAGCTCCTTCCGGTTAAAATACCTGATATGGTGCTCCAGCCCATCGTCGAAAACGCCGTAAATCACGGGATCCGCAACGTCGAATACCCCGGCTGCATTGTGCTTACGGTAACGGGGGAAGGGGACAACGTGCTTCTCAGCGTCTCCGACAACGGCGTCGGGATGAGCGCGGAGCGGATCGCGGAGGTCATGAGCGGCCGGGCGGGAGCGGATGAAGGAAAGCTTACCAACGGAGTTGGTTTACATAATGTTATTTCCAGACTGGAGCTTTTCTACGGAAAAAGTGATATCATGAAGCTTGAAAGCGCCGGAGAGGGGTGCGGCACCACGGTGAGCCTCCTTCTGCCCCGCCGCATGGCGGAGGGATGATTCCGGCACGGAGGAATGAGATAATGTATCGGGTAATGCTGGCGGACGACGAGGGGATCGTCACCGATTCGCTGAAAATGATAATCGAACAGAGCTACGCCGGGGAGTGCGAGACCGAAGCGGCCCACACGGGGCGGAGCGTCATAGAGCTGGCGGAACGTTTCCGGCCGGATGTGGCCATTATGGATATCCAGATGCCCGGAATAAACGGGATCGATGCCATGAAGGAGATCCGCCGTACAAATCCCGACATAATCTTCATTGTGATGAGCGCCTATGACAAGTTCGACTACGCGCGGGAAGCGATAAACCTTGGGGTTCTGGACTATCTGAACAAGCCCTTTAACCGCGGGATGATCACGACGGTTCTGGACAAGGCCTTTGCCCTGGTGGATGAGGAACGGGAAAAGAGGGAACGCTCCCTCATGATACGGGAAAAGATGGAGACCGTGGTGCCGGTCATCGAAAACGGCTTCATCTATTCCGTCATGTTTCAGGAAAACTGGCAGGAGGCCTCGGCGGGCTACCGGGAGCTTTTGCAGCTGGAGTGTGATCACGGCTATATGATGGCGATCGAGACCGGCGACGAGCGGCAGGGAAAGGTGCTCACCAACACTGTGGGCACCGGAATCCGCCTCCAGTCCTTCTACCCGAAGATAAGGGAGGTCGTTAAGGAATTCATCGACTGCTACGTCGGAGCGCTTATGGCCAACATGATCGTCTGCTTTGTGCCCACAAAAAAGGCTTCGGTGGATTTAAACGAACGTGAGGCGATTCTGGAGAAAACAAGGCATCTCTCCCGGCGCCTCAGCGAAATAACAAAGGCTCAGTTCCGCATCGGGGTGGGATCGGTGCATCCCCTGTCGGAAGCCATGCTTTCCTACAGGGAAGCGAAGGACTCCCTGGTGCGTTCCTCCCAGACCGTGGCCCACGTCGAAGACCTGCCCGCCTCGGGCTGCAGATACGATGACGACTACCCGATTGAAACGGAGCGCTCTCTTTTCGCGGCAGTGGAGGCCGGCCGGGTTAACGACACCCATAACGAGGCCGAGCGCTTTTTCTCCTGGATGAGGGAGAGCTTCCCCGAGCATCCCGAGGATGTGCGTCTTAAGTGCCTGGAGTTCGTGCTCTGGGCCGAGCGCCTGGCCTATCTTTCGGGGCTTAATTACCATTTTACGTCCAGAACCGCCTATCTCGGGGCTGTAAAGGATGCGGGATGCGGGGAGCTGGAGAGGTGGTTTGTGGAGCATGTGGACGAGGCCTCCCGCAGCATCGCTCTTTTAAAGGAAGGAAAGTCCGTCTCGCTTGTGTCCTCGGTGAAGTCCCGCCTGGAGGAGGGCTATATGAGCCAGGATATTTCCCTGGAGGCTCTGTCCAGAGAGGCGAATGTAAGCTCCTACTATTTATCCAGGCTTTTCAGGGAGGAGACAGGGGAAACCTTTATGGAATATCTGACAAATCTCAGACTTAACAAGGCAAAGGAGCTTCTGGAGGGGACGGAGCAGTCCATGAAGGAGTTGTGTCAGGCTGTGGGCTATGCCGATCCCAACTATTTCTCCCGTATCTTTAAAAAGAATACGGGTCTCACCCCGACTGAATACAGGGAGGAGGTGCGGCAGGGATGAAGCTTTCCGTAAAAAGAAGCCTTCAGGTTTTGCTTTGTGCGGCGGCGGCGCTTTTTCTTATCTCCTGCGCCGGGAAACCCAAGGCCCAGGAAGAACCGGGAAATGCCGGGCAGTCCCCCTATGAGGGGGTTCAGATCGGCATGACCTTCGACACCTTTGTCATGGAGCGCTGGCAGCGGGACCGGGACATTTTTGTCTCCACCGCCAGGTCTCTCGGGGCGGAGGTCAACGTGCAGAACGCCGGCGGAGACGTGGCGGAGCAGTTAAAGCAGATCGATTACTTCATTAATAAAGGGATGGATGTTATCGTCATCGTGGCGGTGGATGCGGACAGCCTTACGGATGCCGTAAAGCGCGCCAGGGAAAAGGGGATTCACGTTATTTCCTATGACCGTCTTGTGCTGAACGCGGGAAGCGATCTCTATATTTCCTTTGACAATGTGGCCGTCGGGCGCTTCATGGCCCGTCAGATCCTTAAGGATACCGGCGGAAAGGGCACGATTGTTAAAGTTATGGGGCCCTTAAAGGACAACAACGTGAGCCTTGTGGACCGGGGCTTCAGTGCGGAGCTGGAGGGGAGCTCGGTCCGGGTTGCCGATGAATACAACGCTTCGGAATGGAAGGGCGAGGAAGCCTTTGACTATCTTTCCTCCCATGAGGTCCTGGCGGAGAGCGTGGACGGCATCATGTGCGGAAACGATGCCCTTGCGGGGGGAGCGGTGCGCTTCCTTTCCGAAAAGCGGCTGGCCGGTACAAAGACCGTGACCGGGCAGGACGCCGATCTGGACGCCTGTCAGAGAATTGTGGAGGGCACCCAGTCCATGACGGTCTATAAACCCATCGAGGTTCTGGCCAGGCGTGCGGCCCAGTGCGCCGTGACTCTTGGAGAGGGAGGGCGGCTGGACGGCACCGGTGAGGGGCAGTTCACCACGATCAACGACGGAAGCTTCGATATTCCCTACATCAGCGTGGAGCCCATCATGGTCACAAAGGACAATATAGACAGGGAGATCATAGACAGCGGCTTCCATTTAAAAGAGGATGTGTACCGGAACGTCCGGAACAACTGAGGGGAGGAGTAGCGTCCGCACAAATTTAAACCTCTTAAAGAAGGATGAGCAAAAATGTGCTATCTGGCGTCCGGATTTTTCCGGGCGCTAAATTTATGCTTGAAAAGGTCAATTATTTCCTGTTTTCGCTTAAGGGGTATTATGCTACAATTTTTTCCATCAGGGGCTTATAGCCCGAATTTTTAAAAATTATTAGGAGGAAAGAAATGAAAAAGAAGTTACTCAGCGCGTTACTTGCAACAGCAATGGTTGCGGCACTTCTCTCCGGCTGCGGTGAGGCAGCGGCTCCGGCAGCGGAAGCTCCGGCAGCGGAAGAGCCCAAGGCTGAAGCGGAAGCTCCTGCTCCTGCGGAAGAAGCAGCTCCTGCTGAAGAAGCAGCTCCTGCTGAAGAGGCTGCTCCGGCTGCAGAAATCACGACCGTCGGCGTGGCAATGCCCACCAAGGATCTTCAGAGATGGAATCAGGACGGCGAGAACATGAAGCAGCAGCTTGAGGCTGCCGGCTACACCGTAGACCTTCAGTTCGCTGACAACACTGTTGCTACCCAGGTTTCCCAGATCGAGAACATGATCGCCAACGGCGACCAGGTTCTGGTTATCGCTTCCATCGACGGCTCCTCTCTCGGCACTGTCCTTGAGCAGGCTAAAGCCGCCAACATCCCGGTCATCGCTTATGACCGTCTGCTGATGGAAACCGATGCAGTCAGCTACTATGCAACATTCGATAACTACATGGTCGGCCAGAAGCAGGGCGAATATATCAAAAATGCTCTGGATCTGGACAATGCTGACGGCCCCTTCAATCTTGAGATCTTCACCGGCGACCCTGCCGACAACAATGCTAACTTCTTCTATGGCGGTGCCATGGATGTTCTGAATCCTTACATCGATGCCGGCAAGCTGGTCATTCCTTCCGGCCAGAAGGATTTCGCAACTGTTGCTACAGCTAACTGGGATTCCGCGAATGCTCAGTCCAGAATGCAGAACATCATTTCCTCCTACTATGCAGGCGGCGAGAAGCTTGATGTTGTGCTCTGCTCCAACGACTCCACCGCTTTCGGTGTTGAGAACGCTCTGGAATCCGATTACAAGGGCGATTGGCCGATCATCACAGGTCAGGACTGCGACATCCCGAACGTAAAGAACATGATCGCCGGCAAGCAGTCAATGTCCATCTTCAAGGATACCCGTACTCTGGCTTCCAAGGTTGTGGAAATGGTTGACGCCATCGGCAAGGGCACCGAGGTTCCCGTAAACGATACCAAGACTTATGATAACGGCAAGCTGGTTGTTCCTTCATTCCTTTGCGAGCCCGTGTTCGCTGACAAGGATAACTATAAGGAGCTCCTTATCGATTCCGGTTACTACACAGAGGATCAGCTTAAATAAGATGATTTTTTAAGGAAATCATACTTTACGGTTCATGCAAGGGGCGCGGGTCTATGGCCCGCGCCCCTTTTCTGTAAGGCTTATTAGAGAAAGGGAGAGGGAAGCGTTTTGGGTAAAATTCTTTTAAAGATGGATCACATCATCAAGGAGTTTCCCGGTGTCAGAGCGCTCAACGACGTCAACTTTGAGGTGGAGGAAGGGGAGATCCACGCTCTGGTAGGCGAAAACGGCGCCGGAAAATCCACGCTGATGAAGGTGCTTTCCGGAACCTGGCCCTACGGCTCCTATGAGGGAAACGTCATCTATGAGGGCGAGGTTCAGAAATTCAAGAATATCAAAGAATCCGAAAAGAAGGGGATCGCGGTCATCCATCAGGAGCTGGCTCTGATTCCCTATATGACGATTGCGGAAAATATGTTCCTTGGCAATGAAAAGGGCTCCAAATATAACATTAACTGGGACGAGGAATACAAAGAGGCTGCCAAGTATTTAAAGATGGTGGGCCTCGATGAATCTCCCAGAACTCTGATTAAGGACATCGGTACGGGCAAGCAGCAGCTGGTTGAAATCGCCAAGGCCCTGTCGAAAAACGCGCGGCTCTTAATTCTCGACGAGCCCACGTCCTCCTTAAATGAAAACGAATCAAAGGCGTTGCTGGACATGCTTCTGGATTTCAAAAAGCAGGGCATGACCTCTATTATTATTTCCCATAAGATCAATGAGATTTCTTATGTGGCGGATACGATCTCGATTCTCCGTGACGGCGCCACCATCGGGGAATCCCTGGTCAAGGGACGGGATGAGATCACCGACGACATCATCATCCAGCGAATGGTCGGCCGTGAGCTTACAAACCGGTTCCCGAAGCGGGAAAAGAAGGATTATTCAGGAGCCGAGGTGGCTCTGGAGGTAAAGGACTGGACGGTTTACCATCCGCTTTACACTGAAAGAAAGGTTTGCGACAAGGTCGATTTCAAGATCCACAAGGGAGAGGTTGTGGGAGTCGCGGGCCTCATGGGTGCCGGGCGCACTGAGCTTATGATGAGTATCTTCGGAAAGTCCTACGGGACAAATATTTCCGGTAAGCTTTTTGTGAACGGAAAAGAGGTTAACCCGAAAAACACGAGGGAGGCCATCGAAAACAAGATAGCCTATGTTACTGAGGACCGGAAGGGCAACGGGCTGATCCTTTCCAACACGATAAAGGTCAACACGTCCCTTGCCAACATGGCGGGCGTCAGCTCGAAAAACGGCGTCATCGACAACGACCTGGAATACCATGTGGCCCAGGAATACGTGGGCAAGCTGAAGACGAAATGTCCTTCTGTGGAGCAGAACGTCGGTAATCTTTCCGGCGGGAACCAGCAGAAAGTGCTGCTTTCAAAATGGATGTTCGCCGATCCCGATGTGCTGATTCTGGACGAACCCACCAGAGGTATTGACGTCGGCGCGAAGTATGAGATCTACTGCATCATCAACGACCTTGTGGCAGCGGGAAAATCCGTGATCATGGTTTCCTCGGAGCTGCCGGAGGTTCTGGGCATGAGCGACCGGATCTATGTTATGAACGAAGGGAAAATGGTGGGTGAGCTCTCCGCCGCGGAGGCCACTCAGGAAAACA